>JACZYK010000137.1 GCA_022571135.1 Bacteroidota bacterium | reverse complement strand
GAAGTCGTGGTCAACAGCGTAGGCCGGCGGGTACCGACTTTCGTGAACGGAAAAGAACAGGCGCCTTTCCAGGGTGCGGGCCAATACCGTCCACGCGGCCGCAAGTACGGTCCGACTGTCCGATCATGCCTCGACTATCCGGCCGGCGGGGACAAACGCGTTACAGACGTTAAGACTGCCCTTCAGAAGTGCGGCCTCAGGGACGGCATGGTAATTTCGAGCCACCACCACCTTCGTAACGGCGACAAGGTCGCTCTGATGGCGCTTCAGGCGGCGCAAGAACTCGGCGCGCGAGATCTGATGTGGTTTCCGAGCGCGTCGTTTCCCTGTCAGGCGCCCGTTATGGATCTGATGGAGCTGGGCGTAGTGCACCACATAGAGGGGAGCATGAACGGTCCGCTCGGAGATTACTGCTCCCGCGGCAGAATGAGAGGTATGGGCGTGCTTCGCTCTCACGGAGGCCGATGGCAGGCAATCCAGGACGGGGATGTGAGGATCGACATCGCGGTCATTGCAGCCCCGACCGCCGACGCATTCGGTAACGCGGATGGATCGCATGGGCCTTCCGCATGCGGTTCTCTTGGATTCGCCCTCGCCGATTCCATATACGCCGAGCATGTGATCGTCGTCACGGATAATCTCGTCCCCTTTCCATGCGTTCCCTGGCAGATCCAGGGAAACAATGTAGATTACGTCGTCGAAGTAGACTCGATCGGAGACCCGGAGAAGATCGTCTCCGGAACCACCCAGATCACGAAGAGCCCGGATCGTTTGTTGATCGCCGAGTATGTCGCACGGTTCGTCCGCGACGCGGGCATCATGAAAGACGGCTTTTCGTTTCAGGCAGGTGCGGGAGGCATTGCGCTGGCCTTCGCAAACTTCCTGAAGGGTTACATGAGCGAGGCGGGTGTAAAAGCCCGTTTCGTGCGCGGCGGTTCGACGCGATACCTCGTGGATATGCTCGAAGAGGGTCTTACGGACTATATCCTGGACGGCCAGACGTTCGATCTCGCCGGAGTGGAATCGATAGGATCGAATCCGTATCACATAGCCACATCACCCTTCACGTCATACAATTATCACGGGAAAGGCAACTTTGCGAGCATGGTGGACGCCGTCGTTCTCGGTGCTACGGAAGTCGACGTCCATTTTAACGGTAACGTCGTAACCCACTCCGACGGCCTGCTTCTGCACGGAATCGGAGGGTGGCAGAATTGCCTGACATCGGGATGCGCGATACTCGCCGTTCCGGCTTTTCGGGACCGCATTCCGGTGATCGTGGACGAAGTGACAACGATTACAGGTCCCGGTGAGCTCATTGACGTCGTCATCTGCGAACGTGGTATTGCCATCAATCCGCTCAGAACGGATTTGCTTGAAGCGGTGCGCGGAACCGATCTTCCCATCCGGCCGATCCAGGAAATCCAGAAGGAGATCGAGGGAATCGTCGGCGGGAAACCCGCCAAAGCAAAGGTTACCGATCGACCGGTTGCGATCATAAAGTGGGTGGACGGAACGGTCATCGATACCGTCTGGCAGGTCAAAGAGTAGAACGGCTATGAGAATTCCATTCGAGATAAAGAACGTCAACGACTTCAACGAGGCCGAGGGCTTTCTATATCTGGAGGAGAGTTTTCTTGTCATCAAAGTAAAAGAGAAAATCCTCGGTGTGATCCCTGGCGATGAAAAGGTCATCAAGGTCGAGCCGGGTGTTATTCAGGAGATAAAGCTTTCTCAGGGTACATTCAGTGACAAGCTGACCATTTATTCCAAGAAGGTTGAACTCCTGGATGCCGTCCCGGGCAAGCATTCGACCGGGGTGCAGCTGAAGGTGAAGCGCAAGTACAGAAGAGAAGTCGAGACCTTCATCGAAGCCGTGAAGGCCTGGAAGCGACGACAGAGCGCCGAATAGGATGCCTCGTTATGTTGAAGGCCGGATGAATACCGGATACATCCCGCAGTCGAGCGGAGTCTCGGGCCCCACGTTCGATCTCGGCGCCTGGCGCTCCGAGATCCCTATCCTGGATTCTTACATCCCACTGAACAATTGCTCGCACGCTCCACAGACCAGAGCGACGCTCGCGGCGGCAGAGGAATATCTTTCCTCGTGGAACCGCGACGGAATGAACTGGGAAGTCTGGATGGCCGAAGTCGAGGCCGCACGAGCGGCTTTTGCACGGCTTATTAACGCCTCACCGGACGAAGTCGCCGTTACGACGTCGGTGTCCGCTGCGACCGCGAGCATCGTCAGTGCGTTGGATTTCACGGGATCCCGAAACAGAATCGTGGCTTCAGGCGCCGAGTTTCCAACCGTCGGCCATGTCTTTCTTTCGCATTGCAAGTACGGGGCCGAGGTGGAGTGGGTGCCTGTCTCCGAGGGTATTATCGATGCGGCCGCATTCGAACCGATGATCGACGAGAAAACCGCACTCGTTTCGGCGTGCCATGCTTACTATCAGAACGGGTTCAAGCTGGACATCGAGGCCATAGGAGAGATCGCCCGGGGAAACGGAGCCCTGATGTACGTCGACGCCTATCAGACGCTCGGCACCTGTCCGATCGACGTGAAGAAATTGGATGTCGACCTGCTCAGCTGCGGTTCGCAGAAGTACCTCATGGGCGTTCCCGGAATCGCATTCCTGTATGTCCGCGACGACCTGATCGAAAGTCTGCAGCCGGCTGTTACGGGGTGGTTCGGGCGCCAGAATCCGTTTGTGTTCGAGGCCCAGAGGCTCGATTGGTCGAGCACCGCCAGGCGTTTCGACACGGGTACACCTCCCGTATTCAATGCATACGTGGCCCGGGCGGGGATGGAGATAATCGAATCCCTCGGACCGGCGGCCATTCACGAGTGGACTCGGGCTTTGTCCACGCGGCTGATGGCAGGGGGGCTCGAGCGGGGTCTGACGGTGCACGGCGTGCAGGATGTGACGAAAAAGACGCCTTCTACCGCGTTCGTTTGTACCGGCGACACCCACAGCGTCGAAGTACGCTTGAGGGCAAAAGGGATTCTTTCATCCGCAAGAGGCCCGGTAATTCGTCTGGCGCCCCACTTCTACAACACGCTGGATGAAATGGATACGGCACTCGACGCGCTCACCGATATTCTCCAGGTTTGATAACGCTGACCATGTCGGATTCGGCGCCACGTAACGCACCTCGCGAGAGATTCACCTCTCGATTCGGATTACTCATGTCCATGATCGGAGTGGCCGTCGGTCTGGGCAACATTTGGCGGTTTCCTTACATGGTAGGTGAGTTTGGAGGAGCACCGTTCGTGCTTTTTTACGTTCTGATGGCCGCGCTCGTCGGTGTACCGGCTCTGATGGCGGAGTGGACTCTCGGAAGGAATACCCGGCGCGGACCGGTCGGTGCGTTCGAACGAGCCGGCGTGCCGTTCGGTCGCGGCCTCGGTTGGTTTTTCTTTTTTATCGTCGTTGCCGCAATCGGGTATTACAGCAATGCCGTCGGGTGGGTGCTGTTCCATGCGGTTGCCTATCTGGCCGAGGGCGTCGGCGCAACGTTCGACCCATCGATCATTCTTCCGCCCGAGAATGGGTTCAGTCTGCCGTCGTTTCTGCTGCAGCTCGGATGCACATCCCTCGTCATTCTTGCGTGCGCCGGCATACTTCTGAAGGGCCTGAAGCGAGGCATTGAGCGTGCGAGTAAGGTGATTATGCCCCTGTTGCTGGTTTCTCTCCTCGTGCTCATAATCCGCGGCGTCACCCTACCCGGAGCATGGGCAGGCATCGAGTGGTTTCTGTTCAAGTTTGAGCCGGGCGCGTTGACCGGATCGGTGATGCTGGCCGCTCTCGGACAGGCCGTGTTCAGCCTTTCACTCGGAGGGACCTACATGGTCGTCTACGGTTCGTATCTGGATGATCAATCAGATCTGAGGAAGAATGCCGTCTGGACGGCAGCAGGCGACATAACGGCCGGTTTACTGGCGGGATTCGCCATATTCCCAGCGGTATTCGCTCTCGGATTGGAGCCGTCCGGAGGTCCCGCGCTGCTGTTCTCGACGCTACCACGCGTGTTCGCCGACCTGCCCGCCGGCTGGCTTTTCGGGACGATCTTTTTCATAGGGCTCGCCGGAGCCGCCTACCTGTCCGACGTCGCAGCCCTGGAGGTCCTTGTCGCAGGTCTGACCGACAATACGAAGATCACCCGAACGCGGGCGGTGTGGTGGGTTGCAGGTCTTGTCTTCCTCTTCGCGCTCCCTCCCATGATCAATATGGGAGTCTTCGTGCCATGGGATCTCACGTTTGGATCCGGAATGCAGACTTTCGGAGCACTGGTTGCCGTTCTCACGGTGGGATGGGCGCTTAACCGGGCAGACGTGGTGCGTGAACTTTCCTCAGGTTCGGCGTCGCCCCCGCCGGCCTGGCTGTATCCCTGGCTGCGTTACGTAATACCTTTCGCCATTGTGTCGGTCGGCGTCTGGTGGCTGATGACCGAGGTTTTCGGCGTTGTCTGAGCTGTATCTACCCAAATCCCAGGGCGAGTCCGCCCTGATACACGGCAAGTGACGCGACGTACGCAAGACCGGTCATATAGACCCACATGAAGACCGGCCACTTCCAGGAGTTGAGTTCCCGACGTGCAATGGCGAGCGTACTTGCACACTGAAGTGCGAGGACGAAGAACACCAGCAGGCTCATGGCGACCAGCGGTGTGTACGAGGGCTGCCCCGTGTTCGGATTTCGCGCGGAGCGAAGGTGATCGCGGAGTGCGAGGCTGTTCTCGTCAGCGTCGGCGACGCTGTATAAAGTCCCGAGCGCGCCGATGATGACTTCTCTAGCCACGAACGCGGACAGAATACCTGCGCTCAGTTTCCAATCGAAGCCGAGCGGGCGCATAACCGGCTCGATAAAGCGCCCCAGCTGTCCAATAAAGCTCATTTCCGTCTGATGCGCCGCTTCGGCATTGGCAATTTCACCGAGTTGCGCTTCGATTCTCTGACGGGCCGCGATCACGGTCACGTCGTTTTCCTGAAGCGCCGGAAGGGCGGCAAGCTCAGACTCGGCAACTGCACGGCGGTTCAGCAGTTCGGGATCCGGATCGGTCTTCGGAAAACTCGCGGCGAACCAGAGGAGGATGCTGAAGACGAAAATGATTCTTCCTGCATTGACCACGAAGATCTTCGCACGCTCGTACATCCTCCAGAGGACGAGTTTCAACTGGGGAGACCGGTACGGAGGGAGTTCCAGAACAAAGAACGAATCCGGACCTTTTAAGATGCGACGCAGCACGCCGGCGGCAACGAATGCGGAAACCATTCCCAGCATGTAGAGCGAGAACATGGCCGCGCCCTGGTAGTTGATTGGGCCAAGGAGGGTTTCGGCAGGAATAAAGGCGGCGATAAAGAGCGTGTATACCGGTAACCGGGCCGAACAACTGATTAGTGGGACGACCAGTATCGTCAGCAACCGATCGCGCTGATTTTCCATGGTGCGCGTAGCCATGATCGCGGGAATCGCGCAGGCGAAGCCGCTCATCATCGGCATGACCGCACCTCCGGAGAGACCGATCTGTCGCATTATCTTGTCCATGATGAATGCCGATCGGGCCATGTACCCCGTACTCTCCATGAGGCTGAGAAAGAAAAACAGCAGCAGGATCTGTGGGAGGAAGACCAGAACGTTTCCGACACCGGCGATAACGCCATCGACCAGGAGGTCGGTTACAAGACCGGCTGGAATAATTGAACGGACGAGACCCCCAAGAGAGAGCATTCCCTGCTCGATCAGGTCCATGACGGGAGTCGCCCAGGAAAAGATCGACTGGAAGACGAACAACAACACTCCGGCGAAAATGATCGGACCCAGTACGCGGTGCAGCAGAACGGCGTCGAGACGATCGGAGAGACTCTTCGGCTCACTCCCTCCCGTCTTCGAGGTAACCCGATCGGCGACTTTTCCGAGCCAGGCGTATCGGCCCGTCACTTCCGCCTGTGAAACGAATATCCGCCGCTCTTTCATTTCTTCGCGGAGATCCCGAACGCTCGCGCAGAACTCGGTCCCCTCGACTTCCCAGTGGGCGAGCAGTCTTTCACTGACCAGAGCGCGCAGGCTTTCAGCCCGTCTTCTTTTGAGCGAATAATCCGGCCTGATTCCCGCAAGGCTTTCGGCGACCCGGTCAAGGCCTTCGTCCAGAGCTCGGGGCAGCTTCCATTTCGGGTCGCCGGATGGTTGTGGAGGATCTACGAGCAGGTTCTTTAACTCCTGATAGCCCTCTCCGCGCGTTGCGACCATCGGAACGACAGGCACTCCCAGTTCGGAAGCCAGTCCGGAGATATCAATCTCGGTCCCGGACGCCCTGACCTCATCCATCATGTTCAAAACGACGACGGTCGGCAGGTCAAGATCGAGAATCTGGGACGCCAGGTAGAGGTTTCTTTCGAGGTTGTTCGCGTTCACGACGCAGACTATAAGGTCCGGCGCCGCCTCTCCTATGATTTGATTGGTGAGCACATCATAGGCAATCTGCTCGTCGAGTGACTTCGGACTCAGGCTGTACGTTCCGGGCAGGTCGACAACCTGGATCTGCTCGGCTCCGGTGAGAAATCCTGTCTTTTTCTCGACCGTAACACCGGGATAATTGCCGACGTGCTGTCTCATCCCCGTCAGGAGATTGAAGACCGTTGATTTGCCGGCGTTGGGATTCCCCGCAATCGCAATGCGCCTCTTTCCTATGGCTTCCAGGACGGCACTATCAGCGTCATGACATGAAGAAGCCATTTGAGAAGAGTGAGACTGGGAATAAGAAAATGACGTGTGCCCTAGGGCCTGTTAACGCTACCTGAAATCTTCCTGCCGGCGGCTATTTTTTTGTCCAGCAAGGCAGAAGACATGCAGTGTAACAACGTTACATAAGCGTCTGATAACGCCGCTGGGCGAAATAGTAGACCCGGCCCGTTGGGTAGCGCCTGTACACGGGCCACTCTGTGTTGTTCGTCGTTCATTTGATTTCACCAAAAGTC
>JACZYK010000136.1 GCA_022571135.1 Bacteroidota bacterium | reverse complement strand
GATCAGGGTAAGCAATTTCGGCAGCGGAGGCTCTGCGCCGTTCAGCGTAGATCTGAATCCGGACTACGTTTTCAAGTCCAAGGGCCGGCTTACCGTTTACGGGTACGAGGTCGAAATCTCCATCCCTTTCAAGAGCCTGCGTTATCAGTCGGCGTCCGTCCAGGACTGGGGATTCAACGTCATCCGAAACGTCCAACACTCGGGGTATTCGCACGCCTGGACCCATGTGCTTCAGGCCAATGCGTCGTTTCTGGCGCAGAGCGGCAAGCTCATCGGTCTCACGGATCTGCGTCGAGGCCTGGTGCTCGACATCAGCCCGGAAGTCACCAAGACGGTGACCGGTGCCGAACGAGGCGACGGTTGGAATTATTCAGCCAATACTCCGGATATAGAGGATTTCGGTGCCAATGTGCGCTGGGGCGTGACCAACAACCTGTCGATCAATGCGACCGTTAATCCGGATTTCTCTCAGGTCGAGGCCGATGTTGCCCAGATCAACTTCGATCCCAGGCGCGCCTTGTTTTTCCCGGAGAAAAGGCCATTCTTTCTCGACGGCATCGAGCATTTTCAGACTCCAAACAATTTGATATACACACGCCGAATCTCGAATCCTATCGGAGCCGTCAAGCTGACGGGAAAAGTCTCGGATACAAACGTAGGATTTCTCTCCGGCGTCGACCGCAAATCGACATCGCCGACGGGCGACTATCGTTTTTTCAACGCCATTCGCATAACGAGAGACATCCTTGAACAGTCTACGATTGGTCTTACGTATACCGACAAAGTCGATGGCGACCACACGAACCGGGTGGCGGCGATCGACGGACGTCTGGTCCTGGGCCAGAAGTACGTCGTCTCGTTCCAAGGAGGAGGCAGTTTCACGAGCGACAACGACGGAAACGGAACCGAACTTGGTCCGATCTGGAGCCTGAGCGTTGCCCGCTCCGGCCGCAAATACGGATTTAATGCGAGCGTGAGCGGGATCCACGGCGAATTCAACGCGGAATCGGGGTTCATACGACGTAGAAATGTCGCGCGCGCCAATTTCTCTCCGAGAATTACCTGGTTCCCAAAGGAAGGCTCTCTTTTCGAATCGGTTACGGGCAGCCTCAGGTTCGACGGCACCTGGGAATACGAGCGGTTTACAGGTGGAGATGAACCGGACGATCAGAAATTCCACATCAACGGTGTAGTCAAGCTTCGGGGCGGCTGGTCGGTCGGTGCATCGCTCCTGATTGAGTCCTTTAAAATCCCGGTCGGCCTCTACGATGACTATTACGTCGAACGGACAAGCGGCGGCGTTCCGGTCGATACGGTAAAATTCGTGGGAACGGACAGGCTGGCCAACTGGGACTATGTCCTGAACCTGTCGACGCCGCGTTTTCGTAATTTCAACGGAAGTATTTTCGCCATCTACGGGCGGGACGACAATTTCTGGGAGTGGGCGCCGGCCGACATCTTTTTCATCACGTGGGTCATGAACTGGACACCCACCGAACGGCTGCGGTTCAATTTCCTTTACAACCACCAGCAGTACATCCGGTTGAACGACAGGAGCAACGTACAGATTCGCCGCGTTCCCAGACTCAAGGTCGAATACCAGCTTACGCGGTCCATCTTCGTCCGCGCGGTGGCGCAGTACGACTCGAACTTTGTGGATGAACTCCGGGATAACTCCCGGACCGAAGATCCCATACTGATCAAGGACGCGGAAGGAAATTTCCACCGAACAGAAACGTTTCGGAACAACAACTTGCGCGTGGACTGGCTCTTCTCATATCGACCGACACCCGGAACGGTTGTCTTCCTCGGTTATGGAAGCAGTCTCAGCGAGCCCGACAGTTTCCGGTTCTCAAATCTGGACCGAATATCCGACGGGTTCTTCATGAAGTTCAGCTACCTGTTCAGGGTGTGACATTCTCCGCGTTCCTCGACCATTTGGATCATCAAACCCATGATAATTCTTCCCGCGTGACGTTCATGCCGTGTTTTTCCAGACCCGGTAATAATAGATCGTAGGAGACGTCCAGAGGTGTCAAGAGACCGGGCGTCACCACTTTGCCGCCCAGGATCAACTGAGCTCCGTGGCTCATCGTAAAACCTACGGTTCGCTGCATGGACGTAAAGCCGGTCTTGAGATCCCGGTAGTCGATGAGCTGGTACACGATCCGTTTTCTCTCATCGTTGACGAGACCCCGAACATCGATCCTGATCAGCGTGACGTCCTGTTCATTGGGCGAATATTGGAACTGCTCCTGGGACTGAAGCAGTGCCGTGGTAAACTCGACAGGCATCACTACCGCATCTCCTACCTGTATCGGCTCGCTCTCAAGAAAACCGCTCTTGACGAGGACGTCCCAGAATGCGCAGTGGCCCGGCAGTCGACAGGCGTATCTCCCCATATTCTGGACGGTACCCAGTAGGCCGAACAATTCGGCATAGCGCACAGCGTTTCCGTTGGCGTAGCACTCGAGTGGCGCGTTGAAATCCGGCAGATGGAGACGATGGATGTTCTCGGGTTCGAAGATGCGCGTCGCCTCGATTTCCCTGATCACGCCGTCCTCGATTACAAAGGCCGGGCGCCGATAACCGAGCATCACTCCGATCACAGACCATGAAAATTTGTAGTGAAGCGGATTGTTCATCGCGTTGCTCGATGGAAATCCGGCCCCGTAGGAATGGAATTCCAGTACACTATCCAGTTCACTCAGCGCCTTCGATCCGATTACAAGATCGATTCCCGGATCCAGTCCGAATTCGGACAAAATGACCGCACCGGTCTCTCGAGCGGTGGCGTCCAGCCCCTCAATCTGTATTTTGTTCTCAGCAATTCTTTCCGGATCGCTTTCGTCGGGATCGAGGTAATACATGCTGCTGACAAGATGCACTCCCGTCCTCGCCGCCAGCCGACCCGTCGACAGTGCGTAGGCGGCCGGCAGTGCCTCAACCACCAGATCGACTTCCTTGAAAAGGGCTGTGAGCGCCTCTTCGTCCCCCGCATCCAGAATTCGATGGGATACCTTCGACGAAGGGAACTCGTGAATGTCGGCCTCCAGATCGGATCTACTGTCGATCACGATCACATGGGGAGAGGCTTCACTCAACACGAGGTCATGAAGCGCGGCTTTTCCCTGCATCCCGAGTCCCAGCAGAGCGATTTTACCCTTTCTCATGGATAGCACCTCGGTAGCAATTCTCTTCCGGCGCGGCGCAGGATGGCGGATCACCTGCCAAAATTCTCGTCCATATCAGCCGTCTGACGTAAGTCTAATCTACCGACGGATCAGAGTCCATACCTGAGACTACCTAGATTATGGCGCACCTCGCAATGAACGCTGATCATGTTCGTCGGCGAAGCGCCCGGCGCTACTCTTCCATCTCTTCGTCGGCCTTACCTGGAAGCTCAATGTCCTCTCCCCAGACGTGCTTACCGAACCACTGCCAGTTGTGCCAGACGGCGGCGAGTCGTTCTTTAGGTCTTGAGATTCCGTGGCCTAAACGTTTGTAGACGATGAGTTTGGTCTCCACGCCCACATCCTGCAGGCCCTGGAACAGTTCGTACGCGTTGGGGATCGGAACCCGACGGTCAAACTCCCCGTGTTGAATGAGTGTCGGCGTGCCGGCCTGATTGATGGTCGACATCGGCGAGGTGACGGCGTAGATGTCGGGATCCTCCCAGGGCGTCGCCTGAAGGTATTGCCGGGTGAACGGATGGATGTCGGTGTTGACGTAGTACGTCATCCAGTTCGAAATACCCGCCCCGACGGAAATAGCTTTGAAGCGGTCGGTGTTGGTCGTCAGGAAAGCCGATATGTAGCCCCCCTGACTCCATCCCATCGCGCCCATGCGTGTCGTGTCCACGATGCCGACATCTATCAGATAGTCCACTCCGGAGAGCACATCCCATGCGTCTCCGACGCCCAGATTTCGAACGTTCAGCGAGCGGAAAGCTTCGCCGTAGCCTGCCGAGCCCCTATAATTGGGTCGAAGCACGAGTGCGCCCTTCGCGAGCCACTGCATCGCCGGATATACATAGCTCAGAACGGGCGTCGGATAATCGATTCCCGTGGGGCCGCCGTGAATGATCACGAAGAGTGGATACTGGCGACTGTAGTCGAAGTCTGTCGGTTTATGCAGCACGCCTTCGATTTCCGTTCCGTCGTAGCTCGTCCACCGTACGATTTCGACGGTTCCTATCTCCCAGTCTACGATCTGTGACGTCATGTCGGTCACGGCCACCGGTTCGAAGGGATCCAGCGAAGCCTTGTAGACCTCCGACAGGGTGCTTTCCGTCCTGCCCGTAAAAGCCATTTTCGTGCCGTCGGGGGTGAAGTCGATGGCTCCGAAACGATCTGGAGAGGTCGCAAATCGGGAAGCTCGCCCGGACGCCGAATCTACCTTATAGAGATACCGCCGGGTACCCTCGCTGACCGTCATGAAAATCCCCGTCGGCGTCCACACAACCGCTCCCGGATTTTCATCCAGATTGGTCGCGAGCCGCGTTACGCGGCCACCCGCCGCCGGGATCCTGGCAATTTGTCTGTTGGCGTAGAAGTTCTTCGTGGTATCACCGCCGTCCGTGGAGAAGAGTATCTCCTTCGAATCTGGGGACCAGATCGGGCGACCGTCGTAGCCCGGGCTCTCGATGAGCGGCACGATTTCTCCCGTTTCCAGTGTCAGAATCGAAATATCCGCGGTCATGAAGGCCAAGATCTGAGGCGTCGTCGTGTGCTCGATCGCAATCCGGGTTCCGTCGGGCGACCATTCAAATCCTCTCACATTGAAGTCGCCCTCGGTGAGTCGTTCTGGCTCTGGAAGAGCTGCGCACGACGTCTCTGTTTGCTGCGAATCCTCTTCAGTTTCGTCGTCCGGGCACGGTGCTTCGGCTGGCGTGGGCCAGAGATCCGTCTCCACTTCGATGATCCAGAGATGCGACTGGCGATACTCGGCGTCCTCGACGGAGAAGTCGCCGAAGCGATCGGCGCGGTCCTTCATCTGGTCGGTCTCGGGCTCGGTCATGGTAAACGCGATCCGCGTTCCGTCGGGGGACCAGCGGTAGAGCGTGACTCCCTCGTCCGTTGCCGTCACGGGCTGCGCCTCCCCACCGTTCGGCCGTATCACATAGATCTGCTTCTCCTCCCCCCGGTTCGCGAGAAAGGAGATCCATCGACCGTCAGAAGACCAGCGGGGGCTTGAACTCCCGCCATCCTCGGTACGCGTGAGTTGAAAAGGCTCCTCCCCGTCCCTGACGAGCCAGATCTCCCCGTCATAAGTGTTTTCCTTCCAGTCGGTCGTTCCAACCCTGAACGCTATCGCCGATCCGTCGGGTGAAATGGCCGGGCTGCCGACGCTGCGAAGAGACAAAACATCCTCAAAAGAGGGGCCGGGGATGGCCTCCTGCGCGAGGGCGAAGTCGAGAACCGGATTACACGTCAGAAGCATTATAATTCCGATTCTGGATCTACGGACGACAGCCGTTGAAGTCTTCATCATGATTTAGAGTTTGGTGGTCTATCTATAGCGAGCACGACCTTCTGACGGTAAATGGGAGCTCACGAATAACGTAAATATGCCCTCCTATCTAAGGGCGCTTGAGGAATCTGTCAAAGAAATCGGCTGCGGATCGAAAGGCCGTAAGCCAGTTACGGTGCAGTAGAAAACCGTGCACCTCGTCGGGAAAGATGATCTGTTCGAAATAAACGCCCTGCCTGCGGAGGGACTCCACGAGAGTAACCGTCTCGCTGAAGGGTACATTCCGGTCGTCATCCCCGTGTATCAGTAGCACCGGTGAACGCCAGGTCGTCACATCGGCCATGGGCGATGATTCGAACGCCAGCCGGGCCGCTTCCACCCTTTTTTCCGGATCATAATCCTGCGCGAAATTACGGATGACGACATTCCAGTCGTGCACGCCGTGCAGATCTACGCCTGCGGCGAAAAGATCGGATGCACGCGCAAGCCCGAGTGCCGTCAGATACCCACCGTAGGAGCCTCCCCAGAGACCAATTCGCTTCGGATCAACATCCCCGCGGCTCTGCAGGTAGAGCGCCGCACCAATGACGTCGTTGTATTCGCTTGCACCACGCGCGCCGTAGTTGAGCGCCTCTCTGAAATGCATACCATAGCCGATGCCGCTTCGGTAGTTCACGGAGAGAACGACATATCCCTGACTGGCGAGATACTGGTTGAAGGCATACGCGTGGTGATAATATCCTCGGTGGTGAAATCCGAGTAGCATCTGCCGACGCGATCCACCGTGGAAAAAGAGAACAGCCGGTCGTTTGTCTCCCTCTTTAAGATCACTCGGCACAAAGAGTTGTCCGTGTATCTGCATCCCGTCAGCTGCCGAAAAGATGACCTGTTCGGGTTCGACTAGAAATTCACCCGGAAACCCCTCGGGTCGGACATCCGGCGCCATCGAACGAAACGTTCCATCACGCCCGACGATCGTTACGTGGGCTGGCTCGAGCGCCGTAGACACCAACGCGGCAATGCCACCGCCGGCGACCTCTACCGGCGCCCACTCGATACCCCGGCCGAATGTGATTTGCCGCGCAGCGCCCCCGTCGACCGGCACACGCCAGAGATGTTGACGGTCGACATCATCCTGATTGGACGAAAAAAGCACCTCCGTCCGGTCCTGACTGAGCGAGACGAATTGAACCTCGAAGTCGCCAGGAGTGAGTAATAGGGGTTTCCCACCCGTCGACGAAACGGAGTACAGATGTGTCCACCCATTCCGTTCCCACGGAAAAACAATTCGATCTCCCGCGCCCCACAGGAGCTGATTATCGGCCGATACGAAGCGAAAAATCGAACCGGCTCCTTCGTGTGCACGCCATACCTCCCGGACATCTCCCGATTCCAGATCCGCGACGTAAACCGACCAGGGTAGCGCCTCCAGCAGCACGGACGGCACCGAGGCCTTCGACGTGCCGGCAGGCGCCTGTGGGCCGCCTGGCCCCATGACGCGCTTCGTAGATCCT
>JACZYK010000135.1 GCA_022571135.1 Bacteroidota bacterium | reverse complement strand
CTAATTTATCTTCAAGCTCACCGTCGCCTCGCTCGAGTCGTCTAAGCCGTCATTGACCCGGAAGGTAAAACTATCAGGGCCCGTGTAACCTGCATTCGATGTATAGCTGACAGATGCATCGCCATCGTCGCTGCCCAATACCCCGTTCGTCGGCGCTTGCAACAATGTGAAGACATACGGCCCAGGACCGTCTCCATCCGAAAAGCCCAAGGTGATGTTCGCCGTCGTGTCCTGCAGCAAGCTCACATTCTGCGCCAGCGCCAACGGTAGCGTGTTGACGCTGATCGGGTCGACGACCGTAATGGAGATGATCTCGCTGTCGCTTAAACCACCAAGATCGGTGACAGTAAACGTAACCCCATAGGGACTGCCTGCGGCATCGCCAACCGTTGTGATCCAGCTGAAGTCTCCGGTGCCATTCCCGTTGTCAATAAAGCTGGCGGTGCCCGGCAAAGCACCAGAATGCGTCAGCGTGAGCACAGCCCCTGCATCGGGGTCGTTGGCAGTAACCGTGAACGCCAACATTTGGCCTTCATCAATATTCTGGGGACCGATCGGATCCAGTGTCGGGGCCTGATTGGCCGGTGCGGAAATCGTGGTGGTAGTTACCGTGTTACTCGGAAGCGACTCGTTATTCGCTGCATCAGAGGCCGTCACCTGATAGTCATAGCCGGTCCCAGACGTCAGCCCTGTATCGTCAAAGCTCAGACCCGGTACAGAGGCAATGAGTTGACCATCGCGATAGACATTGTAGCCGGTTACACCAATGTTATCAGAGGCCGGGTCCCAAGAGATGGTGGCCTGAGTTGATGAAATCGCTATTGCAGACACACTCGTTGGAATACTTGGTGGCGTGGTATCCGCACTTGGCCCACCCTCAGTCATGATGGCGATTGAGTACATGCTCCCGCCCTTCAATGCCTACTCCTCTGACGGAGACGTTGAGGCCGAACTGGTCTACGTTAATCAGGGCATCCCTGGTGACTACGAGGACCTCGAGCGGATGGGTATCGATGTGAGGGGCAAGATCGTGATCGCCCGCTACGGAGGATCCTGGAGGGGTATTAAACCGAAGGTCGCGTACGAGCACGGCGCCGTCGGGTGCATTCTGTACTCCGATCCGAGGGACGATGGATATTTCCAGGGAGACGTCTATCCGAAAGGCCCTTTCCGGATGGGAATGGGCGCCCAACGAGGCTCAGTCTCGGACATGCCGCAGTATCCCGGAGATCCGCTTACGCCTGGTGTCGGAGCGAAGGAGGATACCGAGCGCTTTACGCCGGAGGAATCTCCTACGATCATGAAAATCCCCGTCCTTCCGATCTCCTACGACGACGCTCGGCCCCTGC
Source organism: Bacteroidota bacterium (assembly GCA_022571135.1). GTDB lineage: Bacteria > Bacteroidota > Rhodothermia > Rhodothermales > UBA10348 > JACZYK01. Next base: position 5,730 of record JACZYK010000135.1, on the reverse strand, counting down.
TCGCAGCTCTTGAGGGACCTGTGGCGCCGGAGAGATGGAGGGGGGCGCTTCCCCTTACGTACCACGTGGGCCCGGGACCGGCGAGAGTCCACATGCGGCTGAAATTCAACTGGGATCTGGTGCCTGCGTACAATGTGATCGCGAGACTGCCCGGAAAAGAGTTCCCGGACGAGTGGATTATTCGGGGGAATCACAGGGACGCCTGGGTCTTCGGAGCCGGTGATCCGACGAGCGGCCAGGTCGCCATGCTGGAAGAGGCGCGAGCGATTGCAGCGCTCTCCCGTACGGGATGGGAGCCCCGCCGGACGATCATCTTCGCAAGCTGGGACGCCGAGGAGCCCGGTCTATTGGGGTCAACAGAGTGGGCCGAATACCACGCCGACGAGCTTCGGGAAAAGGCGGTCGTCTACATCAATTCGGACAGCTACGGCCGCGGTTTTCTAGGAATGGGAGGCTCCTCCGCCCTCGAGCCGTTCATGAACCAGATCGCCCGCGATGTCGTGGATCCCCAGACCGGGGTCACCGTGTATGAACGCGCTCTGGCGCGCGGAAAGGTGTCGGGTAAGTTCAAGGCAACGCATACCGGAGACCTTCCGCTGAGTCCACTCGGATCGGGCTCGGACTACACGCCGTTCCTCCAGCACCTGGGTATCTCATCCCTCAATCTGGGTTTCGGAGGGGAGAGTTCGGGTGGATCGTACCACTCAGCATTCGACTCTTTCGACTACTACACGAGGTTCGGCGATCCTGGGTTTTCTTACGGCGTGGCGCAGGCGAAAGTCCTGGGCCGAGCGACCATGCGACTCGCAAACGCCGACGTTCTTCCATTTCGATTCTCCATTCTTGTGCAGAACGTCTCGACGTATCTGGAGGAGGTCATGACGCTGGCCGACGACCTGCGGGCATCCACCGAAGCATCGAATGCTCTTGTGACGTCCGATGCGTACGTACTTGCGTCTGATCCCAAAAAGCAGTTCGTTCCGCCGACCGAGCAGGAGCCCGTCCCCTATCTCAATTTCACGCCTCTTCAGAACGCGATGCGCTCGCTCGTGGAAGCCGCCGAACTTGCCGACCAAAGGGTTATGCAGCAAACTGAATCCGACGAAACCCTGAACGGGTTGCTGTACCGGGTAGAGCGTGCAATGACGTCCGAGGCCGGACTTCCGAGGCGGCCGTGGTTCAGGCATCAGGTCTACGCACCGGGATACTATACCGGCTACGGTGTAAAGACACTCCCCGGAGTCCGTGAGGCGATCGAAGAGAGAAGGTGGGACGAAGCGGATACGGAAATCCGCCGGACCTCCGAAATGTTAGGAAGGCTCAGAGAAGCACTGCTAACCGTCGCAAACCAATAAGAATCATCAACACTCGAAATTCCTGGCTGCAAATCGAGAACAATCTCTTATCGGTTTCACCCAAAAGAGCCTGGTCGTTGACACTTAAAGCATCGTGGCCATTCTGGCGCAGCATCTCGGCGACTTCGGCAGGCAGATTTTCGTCTGTCTTGAACTGCATGAGCAATGCTATGACGGCAGGGCAACGATACGTTCTCGCGTCAGTTCGGCAGCATATGCAACGGCGGCTCGAATAGCCTCCAGACTCAAAGAAGGATAGCTACCTAGAATATCTTCCACGGTGAGTCCAACAGCGAGGTTGTCAAGCACAACCGAATCGGGGATACGTGCGTCGGAGAAGCAAGCTTTTCCATGGCATACGTTGGGATCGACAACAATGTGTTCAGCCCAATTCATAACCTTGATAGAATTTGTTCTCATTAAGATGCGCCTATTAGCGAAGAAGGGTGTCCGATTACCTGGCGATACGCAGTGTTGGACAACAACAGGGACTTTCCCGTGTGCCCCATCCTGCACATCCGGGTTTATCAAACGAATCGAGGAAACTCGACATCTCATCTTGCTCTTGTCCGCTTGACGGCGGCACCGCCATTCTCGGCTGGCGGTTGGTATCGTCCATCACAATATTTTCCAGGTTGTGCATCATCTTTCAATTCAACGTCCCTGGCAACGAGGAAATGACAGGCCCACTGAGGCCTTCGAGGGGCTCTCCCCAAATCAGATGAACGCCGTGCTGTATGCACCGTTCAATATGCCGCGTACCATCCGAATTGCCGATCGTGTCGAGGCGGGGCCGGGCGTACCCGTTCTGATGATGCTTCACGAAATGCGCCAGGCCATCGAAGCGGGTAAAGACGTTTCGTGCACACAAAGTCGCGAGCTGCAGCCGAAACTGGCCGCGCGCATCTACAATAAGTTCAGGCAGATGCGACCTTACGACGGGCTGCTCGAACGCGTACGAGTGCGTACGGAGATGGACGCGCCCATCGTCCGTGCGGCCCGGGATGTGCTGGAAGTGTCGGGGAACCTGCGCACGTACGCCAATAAATTCATCCTGAGTAGCGCGTGCAAAAGACAGCTTAAAGAGAGCGGATACGATGCCATCTATCCGGACCTTTTCCGATCGTATGCGCTCGACTTTAACTGGGCATACTGGCCCTCATTCTACGAGTATGACCCGTTTCAGGACGTTTTCTGCTTCACGCTTTTTCAGTTGGCACGCCGCGGTGATGCGTTCGTGTCACCGGCGGATTATGCGAGCGGGTTTTACGGCGCGTTTCCGATGAGAGCTCTAGACCTGGTGGGCGATGACGATTCCGTCGAGGCCTTGGACTATTTGATTACCATCTATGTCATCCACGTCGTAGTTCAATTATGGGGCTTTTTCGGCCTGGTCGAATTCAGCGATAAAGACCCCGGTTCGGACGAAATGGCGTTCGTACGATCAACACCGCTGTTTCGAGAACTGATTCAATTTCCGGCAGGATGGCTTGCCGACAAGTGAGATTAGGTGCGTGAAGCGTGATCTTGTGAAAGCTTTTTCTGATACGGCGGCCGTCCGTCACGGGCCAAGAGAATTCAACGCAATTACTGCGACTCCGTTTTCGCTCATGTAGCTGTATCCCCAACGATAACACCAAGGAATCCTTCTCCACCGCCCCCGGCCGCAACGGATGTGTGTTCGCGATGAAAGATCGAGCTCACTGACATCTACCTCGGCTATGGTCGCCAGAGCGATGTGAAGACCGTCATCTAGAATTTGGGTGTGAGAATTCCTCGCCGCTGATACACGTCAGTCGGTGCCGCGGCGTCCGCCGAAACTTCCAGTAGTTCATGGTCGAGGTTTAGCAATTCGGCGTCGCCTTTCATCCTCCGGTGCTTCGGCGATCTCAAGAGCAACCGTTACAGAGAGTATGGGTTTGAAGCTGCCAAGTTGGAAGTCATGCAAAAGACCATTCGACCAGGGTGCAAACTCGTCATCATGACAGCCACCAATGACGGACGTATCGATGTAAATGCGCTGTACCTTCGTTGTCGAATCCCCGGGATTGAGGTTAAGTAATGTTTCTTCAGTAGCGCTCCAATCCTCTTCCGAAACAAGAACAGCATTCGTCTTTTACCGGCAATCTGTGGAGAGGATTTGGCCACCCTATCAGAAAATGTAGTGTAACGAAGTCGAATCCGGTTGTTCGAGCCTACAGAATTTCCTCGATCTGTGTACGTCATCCAAAAAAACAATGATTCTCATCCGCATCCACGATATTCAAAAACCGATCCAGGGATCCTACGACAGGGCTCGGATCATACCGATGCCACTTCAGGTCCCGTCGCATCCAGAACACCTTCCACAGACCGATCGTCCGGACATAGGTCGCTTTGGCTACCGGTGATTCAATTGTCTCTTCCAGATTCCGCCACAGCGGCCTGATCTCGAAAACTTCTACACTCTGTCGATCAATTCTACAGCCGAGGTCAAGTTCGTTTCAAATCTCAACGGGAGGACGTCGCTTATCCAGGAAGGAGCTAATCGTTTTTTCCAGATGCAATGTTTCTGTATCGCTAAAAGCCATGAGTAAAATTCGGGTACAGATTTTTCTCACTCAGCGTTTTACGCCGTGAACCCTCGCCTTCATAGGCGGGGATATGAGGCGGAGGAGGAGTCGGTAGGTACTATCATTTCCTTGACGACATCCGGGGCAACCCCACAACAATCATGAGCGCCAGGAGAGGAAGGAGTGGTATAATTCAAACTCGCCTCAGATTCCCGTCCTCTTCGCCAAGCGCCCCGCTTAACGCCTCCGTTATCAGCCTGTTCAGACTTATGCCCCGACGACGTGTCGTAACATGGGCGCGCCGGTGCAACTCCACATTCAGGCGAACGTTGAGCCGGCCCGAAAACGGCTTCGTCGGCGCTCTGCCGCTCTCTTCGCAATATGCCAGGTAGTCATCAACCGCCTCGTGAAAGGCCCGCTCCAACTCCTCCACAGACCGGCCTTCAAAGTAAACATCATCGTAGGTATCGGCCAGATGACCGTGAAAGAGCTGATCTCGATCATCAAAGGAAAATGTTGAGGAATGTGATGATACTCTCTCGCAGTTGTCAAAGACGAGACAGGTTCAGGCGCAGAACGGATAAACTCACCCGTCCCGCCCCGGCGCGAGATCCGACAGAGTGATTGTTAGACGGAGCGGGTCATTCATAATGCGTCCACATCCTGATGATTTTTACAATTCGTTTTTCCTCATCAACCTGATAAACGAGCCGATGTTGAATATTAATTCTCCGGGAATAAGCTCCTGTCAGGTCTCCAATTAATTTTTCGTATGACGGAGGAGATTGAAATGGATCATTTTCTATTATTTCTATGAGTTTTATTACTCGCTGTTTAAGTCCAGAATCTCGAACTTTCTTGGCATCTTTCTGAGCTTCCTTGGTATAAACGAGTCTCCATTTCACCAATCTAATTCCTCAACGCATTCTTCAGTAGGAGTTTGCATTCCTTCAATAATTGATTGCCGAATCCCTGGGATTGAGGTTAAGTAAAGTGTTTCTTCGATAGCTCTCCAATCCTCCTCCGAAACAAGAATAGCATTTGTCCTTTTTCCGGTAATCTGAATTGCTTCATGTGTCTCAGCGGCTTCATCCAAAAGTCGATAAAGATTGGCTCGTGCCTTAGTAACATTAATTGTTTTCATCGTGCTCTCCAGGATTTTTCACAACGTACGCAATTGAGTACGTACAAAAATAGGATAAGTTCAGCGTGTTGCGCCGTGAACCCTCGCCTTCATAGGCGGGGATATGAGGCGCCGGGTTGCGCGTTGGATTACCGTGGTGTGTTTTGATTCTCGATATACTTTCGCAAAACCTCAATGGGCGCTCCGCCAATCGAGCTGGCTAAATACGACCTGCTCCACAGCGCCTGGCCCGAGCTTCGAAGATGCGGATACTCCTGGTGGAGCCTTCGCGATGACGTTGTCTTGAGACTGTTCACGAGCGTGGAGATAGAGAGCTTCGGCGGGTATTGAATGAGTATGTGAATATGGTCTCGTCCTCCATCCATTTCTATAGGAGCGCAGCCGAGCTTTTCACACGCCGATTCTATGGCGGATCGCAGGCATTCGACGTGTTGCTCTTTAAGCACTTTTCGCCGGTATTTCGTCGTGAAGATAAGATGCGCCTGAAGGCTTGTGACACTATTTCTTCGCTTGATTAAATCCATGACACACTAATTATTTACAAAAGACTGAAACCTTTCATATTCGCGCGGATACAAAGATTTAAGTTCCTTCTGAAGAGCAGCACACTAACTTGAAAAGAGCGCTTAAAATACGAATCTATCCCACGGGTGAACAGGCCGCGTTTCTCGCCGGCCAG
>JACZYK010000134.1 GCA_022571135.1 Bacteroidota bacterium | reverse complement strand
TATCCCACATATTTTCTACGCTGGGACGCGTGGAATCGCCCTCGTTGTGAACGGCGGGGTGCCCGTTATAGACCTCGATAAATCGTTCTCCTTCCAACGCCGCCAATTCCAGCGCTCCGATCGCCCAGCCGAAATTCGGGTGGTTAATGTGAGGAATCATGGGCCGGCCGGTTCGTTCACGCTGTTCCAGCACTGCGTTTACGTTGCGCTGCATAACGTCCAGAACGCTTGAGCCCCCCTGCGGCGCGATGAACTCGTCAATATTCGTCGCATTGACATGAATCGGCTTGTCCTCGAATCGGTCCGTGATCTCCTCGGCTCGGATTACGAGAAAATGCCCTGGATCGTCAAATAAAGACTTGTACTCCTCGAAACGCTTCAGTCGGACACTTACGGAATCTCCGGCGATTTCGGACTCCACCCACGCCGAACCGAATCTTTCCACGTACTCGACAAACGTCGGATACCTTGATGAAGTCGTATCAAATTGAATCCACCGATTCGTATCGGCGAGCGTATTGTGATCCGATATCGCGACGAAGTCGTAACCGTTATCTCGGTACCACGCGAGAATGGATTCGGGAAAGTCATCGCCATCGCTCCAGAAGGAATGCGTATGAAGATTTCCGCGTTTCCAGCTTGTCTGGTCCGATTCCCCACAGGATGCCAACAGAACTGATGAAAACAGGAAGATGAAAGAACGCCCGAAGAGTCGCATGATTCCTTCCTGGATGGGTTAAGACGTAGAGTCCCCGGCACGGATTCCCCTTCTCAGAATACCCGCAGCGGCGGGTCCGTAGCCGAACAACAGATCGAGTACGGACATCCCGGATTCAAATCCTGAAAATTGTTGACGGTAATTCGGATGTTCGAAACGCATGATACGATGCCTGTGCTTCGCACAGTACGGGGAGCGTTTGCAGTTCTCCGGGAAGAGCAGTTCCTCGACCGGTGGAGACTCTAGCATGCCCTCAGCGAAGCGCCGGGCCATGTGTCCGATGATGAGTTCCGACTCCAGATCCAGGAGGCGATGCACCAACACGACCGTGTCGACTGTTACGGACCCCAGTAACTCCGATCCCGATCGGATGCTGTCAAACACATCGGAAGCGTAGTGTTCGAAAAACGGCGCCTTGCCATAATTGTAGACCAGAGCTTTCTCGTGCTTCTTCGCCCAGTTTTGCGTGTTATCGATTCTGACGTCCTGAATCGCTTTTCCGAACTGACCCCCGATCAGGGGTATCGATATCCACTGGTATCCGTCCGGCGCTCGAAGTCGAGCCCTGTTCTGAAAAGACTGTCGACTATACTGAAAGCTGTCCACCACAACAAATCTCTCCACAGACGCCATTACCGCACAGTACTCGATCCCGGGGAAATAATCTGGCGCAAGGGCAGCGATCATAACTACCTGAAATGTGACCAATGAGATTGGAGCGAGTTGGGTCTGTTAACGCTACCTGAAAGCACCCTCGTCTCGCAGCCCCCGGCGAATCCGTCAGAAACCGAGCACTATATTATGAGCTGTATGGCAGGAACCCAACGTCCTTGCGTCGCCTCACACATGAAATGCGCGAGGAGGCCCCCGATATCAGTCGAGGAGAGTGTCGAACGCGATTGAATACGATGATCAGAAAACCTCCCCCTCTGGGTCCCTCCTCTAAAGTCGGAATAATCGCCCCGGCATCCGCCCCGGTTGATCCGAACACGTTGGCTGCGGGTCTGATGGCCCTCGAGTCGAGAGGCCTGTCAGTAGTAAGGAACCGCATGGATCTTACATCCAGGGGCTATCTGGCCGGAGACGACCGGGCGCGTTCCGAGGAGCTGAACGCCTTTCTTCGAGAGCCTGAGATCGGTGCGCTCATTGGCGTTCGTGGTGGATACGGCTCTTTGCGAATCCTCGACAACATCGATTACGAGGAGGCCAGAAAACACCCTAAACTGCTCGTCGGATATTCGGATATCACGGCCCTTCATTTCGCATTTTATACACTCTCTGGCTGGACTGGCATCTCCGGACCCATGGTCGCCGTGGAGTGGCCTGATCACGATCCGGCGTCCGAGAAACTTTTCTGGGAAATAGCCTCAGGTAGCGTGTTGGGTTGCATTCTAGGACCTTCTGGAGAGCATCTGCGACCCATTGCAACCGGCAGACACGAAGGCATTCTGCTCGGGGGTAATCTGTCGATTATCGTGAGATTGTTGGGATCGCGATACATGCCTTCGCTCGACGGCGCCATCCTGTATCTGGAAGAAATTGGCGAGCCTCCGTACCGAATCGATGCGATGTTCGCTCAACTCAAATTGTCCGGCGTTCTGGACGTCTTAGGCGGCCTGGTGCTTGGCTCTTTCACGGAAAGTGATCCACCAGAGGGCAAGCCGAGCCTCACTCTGGAACAGGTTGTTTCCGACTATTTTTCGGATGCACGCTTTCCGGTTGCAGATGGTCTCATCTATGGACATATTCCGATCAAATGCTCCATGCCGTTTGGAATACGCGCCCGTCTCGAAGTGGACAAAGTATCGGCGACGCTGTCCATGCTGGAGAGCGTAACCGAGGCCTCATGAGATTTCATCTGCTTTTTCCCAACCGCAAGCACGGTTCCGCTTAACATCCGGCGCCAATAGATTCTCGACACGATTTCCCTGCGATGCGACTGGCGATTTTCGCCTCTGGAGGCGGCTCCAACTTTCAGGCTATTCTCGACGCGACCCGGCGCGGGACGCTGTGTGCGGACGTCGTCCTATGCGTAACTAACAGCGATCGGGCCGGCGTAATCGAACGAGCCACGAAGCACTCTATTCCCGTCCTTAGAATCTCTCCAAATGACTATTTGGATGCCGACGACTACTCGGCCGATCTATTGAGTGGCCTGGATGCATCCGGCGTCGACTTTATCGCCCTCGCCGGATACATGAAGATCATTCCAGCGGAAATCGTAGAGCGGTTTAGAGGCCGAATTGTGAACATCCATCCGGCTCTTTTGCCGGCGTTCGGTGGAAAGGGCATGTACGGCATGCGCGTACACGAAGCCGTTATCGCATCCGGCGAAGAGACCTCCGGAGCGAGCGTGCATGTCGTCGACGAAGAATATGACACCGGCCCTATCGTTCTGCAGTACTCGGTCCCAGTTCTCCCCGATGATACGCCTGGCTCCTTGGCGGCCAGAGTCCTGGAAGTCGAACACCGACTCTATCCCGATGCGCTGGCACTCTTCGCCGAGGAAAGGATCGTCCTCGAAGGATCCGTGGTGAGGATCAAGAGACCCAATCTCTAATTATCCGATAAATTTTACATGATTCATGTTAAAGATCTGCCTGCACCCGACGACCTCTATCCGATCCGTCGCGCCCTGCTGTCCGTCTTCGACAAAACGGGTATCGCCGGTTTTGGAAAGGCCTTGCACCGGCACGGCGTCGAACTCATCTCCACCGGAGGCACGGCGCGAGCGCTCCTGCAAGCCGGGTTACCCGTGACAACCCTCGACTCGTTGACGGGTTATCCCGAAATCCTGGACGGGAGAGTTAAAACGTTGCATCCCATGGTCCACGGCGCGCTTCTTGCCCGAAAAACGGACCCCTCGGATCTGGACCAACTATCGGATTTGGGCACCTCCCCCATCGATCTCCTCGTCGTAAATCTCTACCCTTTCAGCGAAGCCGTCTCGAAGGGAGGCGTTACGGACGCTATCGCGATCGAAAACATTGATATCGGTGGCCCTGCGATGATCCGTGCGGCGGCGAAGAATTTCTTTTTTACCGCCGTCGTCACATCCGCCTCCGACTACGAGGCAATCATCGATGAGATGAAGGGCGAAGACGGCGCACTCTCGAAGGCAACGAGACGTTCGCTGGCCCACAAGGCGTTCGCGCATACAGCCGCCTACGATTCGGCAGTTGAAGACTACTTCGGCGGCAGCGACCCTCCAGAGGGGTTGGGAGACACGCTTTCCGTTCACGCCGGGATACATCAAGTACTCAGATATGGAGAAAATCCTCATCAGCAAGCGGCTCTTTACGGAGATATCGATCTCTTTATAGAGAAGCTTCACGGCAAGGATCTCTCCTTCAACAATCTCCTGGACCTTTCGGCCGCACTTTCCCTCATCGACGAGTTCAGGGATCACGCGCCGACGTGCGCGATCCTGAAGCACACCAACCCGTGCGGCGTCGCCTCATCGGACTTGCTTGAGACGGCATATCAAAGGGCGTTTTCGACAGACAAACAATCACCGTTTGGAGGCATCGTGATCGTCAACCGGACACTCGATATGGATACGGCTGCGGCGATCGACCAAATCTTTACCGAGTTGATTATTGCGCCATCTTTCGGAGAAGGCGTTCTCGAATACCTGGAGCAGAAGAAGAACCGCAGGCTGATTCTGCAGAAACAACCTGCGCGAATGTCGCTTGCACGTGATCTGCGTTCCGTGATAGGTGGATTCCTCGTTCAGGAAAGGGATCCGGTGTTGCCTGATGCAGATGGATTGAAGGATCGGTGCCGAGTCGTAACGAAGAGAAAGCCTACGATCCAAGAATGGGTGGATCTCGATTTTGCGTGGCGTGTCGCCAAGCACGTCAAGAGCAATGCCATCGTATACGTCAGGGAATGCCGGACCATCGGTATCGGCGCCGGACAGATGAGCAGAATCGATGCTTCGGAGGTCGCTGTTCGGAAAGGGATCAAGTCCGAGCTCGATTTTTCAGAGTCCATAGTTGCTTCAGACGCGTTCTTCCCATTCGCTGACGGACTTCTTGATGCGGTCCGGGCCGGTGCGCGTGCGGCGATACAACCAGGCGGGTCCATACGGGATGAAGAGGTGATTCGGGCCGCTGACGAGCATGGCATCGCTATGGTCTTCACCGGGCACAGGCATTTCAGACATTAGGGCCTGTTAACGCTAACTGAAAGCGCCCTGTAGCCGCCTGTTACGGCCCCAGATCTATCGTTTTTTTCTGTTGACTGCTCCGGCCTTATTGAAAGGTTGCCTGCCGATTCACGACCTTGTATACGGACATCCGTCTCACGTGGCCGTCTGGCGATCGCTATGATTCGATTCTGGAACAAAATACGGGACTGGACACTTCTGTTCGGACTGCTGTTCATTTCGACCGTCGTCCTGTTGTCGGTCAACGAGCCGATGTTGACTGGACTCCGGGCGCGTGCACTCGAAACGACAGGCAGCGTTGAGACCTGGTTTGCGTGGATGGGAAACTATGTCCGTGCGATCGAGGACAATCAGACGCTGCGGGAAGAAAACTTTCAACTGTCGAGTGAACTCGCCCGTGCCAGGGAAGCGCAGACCGAGAACGACCGACTCCGAAATCTCCTCGCGTTCGGAAAATCGTCTGAATTCTCGCTTATACCCGCCCAGATTGTCTCAAAAGATGTCACGCGTGAGCGGAACTACCTCGTAATCGACGTCGGCTCCGATGACGGCGTGGAGGAGGGAATGGCCGTCGTGGAGCCAAGAGGGATACTCGGCAAGACTGTTCTGGTGGGGCGCAGGTTTACGCGCGTGATGTCGTATCTGAATTCTGAGTTCTTTACGCCGGTCAAAATATTACCGTCCGAGAGCGATGGCCTGATTCGCTGGGATGGAGAACGCCATGATCGACTGCTGCTGGAGCACGTCGTCCGTTCTCAGGAAGTGATTCCCGGACAAATCGTTGTAACGAGCGGATATTCAGGGGTTTTCCAGCCTGGATTTCCTATCGGGAAGATCGACTCCGTATTCGTGCGGCCCGGTATGACTACGTGGCAGATCTACGTCACACCTCTCGCCCGACTCGACGATGCTTCACACGTGTTCGTCATTCTCTCCATTCCGGATCCAGAGCGTATGGAAATCGATTCGTGAACCGTACTACGCTTACGGCATCTCGATCACCTGGCAACCGGTGGAGATTGATAACCTGTCCAAGATAAATTCCATAACTCTCTGCGTAGCATTGCTGTAGGCGAAAAAAGGCCTTCAATAGTCCACAAATCGTCATTTTGACTTGCGATTAGGAGAAACTTGCCCCTACTTTTGTCATAGTATTATATACGTATTTGTACCGATTCAATTGAGTATTCGCAGAATTCGATCGACGTCAACGTCTTCTCCTATCATCCTAAGTACGACTGTCGTAGGTATACGCCATAACGGCAAAGTCGTACTCGGTTCGGATGGTCAGGCAACCATGGGCGATACGGTGATGAAACACCGCGCCAAGAAAGTCCGAACCCTTTTTGATGGTAAGATTCTTGCGGGATTTGCTGGCGCAACGGCGGACGCATTCACCCTGTTCGAAAGGTTTGAGGAAAAGCTGCAGCAATATAGCGGGAACGTCACCCGATCCGCAGTCGAACTGGCGAAGGACTGGAGAACAGATCGGTACCTACGTCGTCTCGAGGCGCTTTTGGCGGTTGCTGCACCGGATCGTCTGCTCCTCATCAGCGGCACAGGCGACGTCATCGAGCCCGACGATGAGGTGCTGGCAATAGGATCAGGAGGAGCATATGCCCTCGCGGCAGCTCGCGCGATGCTGAAACATTCCCCGGGAATGACTACTAAAGAGATGGTGGAAGAATCGATCAGAATCTCCGCAGAGATATGTATTTACACCAATAATGAAATCACTCTTCTCGAGATAGACGCTGTGTAACTACGTCGGCGCGAGTAGCAGATCCCGTTCCCGCCCATAGTATTCAATATCCTGAACGAAGCAATGCCTGTAAGAAGGAATTCCCGAACCAACAACGGTGTCAGAGGCAACGCCGTAGTACTGGTAGACTACGACAATGTATATCGAACCATTATCGATGTAATTGGAGACTCCGAGCAGCCGGACACCATCATCCTGCGTCTTATCGAGGAGATCAGAAAGTACGCTACAGATCGATTATCCCTATGCACACTACGGACCATAGCTTTTGCAGCGATTCCTCCGGGAGAAATGGGAGGACACCGTTCTATAGGAGCCTGGCTCTCGAACGGGATAGAGGCGAAGCTGACGTTCGCGACGACCGACTCTAATTCGTCCGCAATAGAATTGACACTTGAGGCATCCCGTATTCTCCACCGCAATCCGGAGATCCATGCCTTTATCATTCTG
>JACZYK010000133.1 GCA_022571135.1 Bacteroidota bacterium | reverse complement strand
GCGAGAGAGAAAAAAAGCAACCGGTGTCACGATTGACCCGAAACGCCTTCAAGCGACTCGCGGGGCTCAATCAGTTTCCCCAGCCTCCCATAATTCCGGTTCGGTATCCCGTCGTTTTCATGCACGGTTTCGGAATGCTCGCCGTATTCCTGCGCGGTGGACATCTGCACGATGAAGCGATGTACCTGAGGCTGAGGGGCGTCCGCGCTTATGCACCGAACGTCTCCCCGTATCACACGGTCCCCGTCCGCGCGGAAATGTGGAAAGAGAGGTTGTTGCATATTATCGGCGAAACGGGAGCCGACGCGCTCAATCTGATCGCGCATTCCATGGGAGGACTGGATGCGCGGTATCTGATCACCGAACTGGGCATGAGCAGTCGGGTGGCCTCACTCATAACGGTCTCCACTCCCCACCGCGGATCGGCGTTGGCCGATATCGTCCTGGAAACGCCGGAGCGCGTGCAGGACTGGCTGACGGACGCGGCGAACTGGGCCGGATCCTCCGCCATGGACGGCGAAAGCGCCGATTTTCGACAGGCCGTACGAGACCTCACCCCCGAGTACGTCACCAACACATTTAATCCGCGGGTCGAAAACTGTGCGGACGTCCGATACTGGTCCTACTCTGGACGCGCAGGCAAAGGCACGGATTCGGGAATCAACCCGCTCCTGAGGCCGCTGAACTCGCTGCTGTTCAACCGGGAGGGAGTCAACGACGGATTCGTCAGCGTGGACTCGGCGCGCTGGGGTACGTACCTCGGTGCGATCGACGCGGATCACGCCCAGCAGATCGGTATCGACCTGATCGCTTCCAGCGCGTTCGAGTCGACCGAATTCTACGCCGGTCTGGTGGCCATGCTTGGAGAAGAGGGACTTTAGACGGTTTTGCTCCCACCGCCGGCAAGGTCGGGAGCGATGGCTCTGACGGCTTCTGCGGACGATCGCCCGGCTAGCCGACCTGTCCAATCTGGAGGTCGCCATAGGAAACGAGTTCTCCCAGACGATCAAAAAGGAAAATTCGGACGAGTCCCGTTCGCCCCAGAATTGCCGGACCGAATCTCAGGATATAAGCGCCGGGGCTGCCGGCATCGTTGATCTCGTCCAGCAGCCTGAGTCGGTCCGCACTGTCGCGAGCGCGAAGGACGAGTCCCCCCTGCAGCGCATTGAACTCGAGTATCGAGACCGGAACGGTCACGAATTCACCGCTGCTGGGATTCGGGTATGCGGGATCGATCCGGACTTTTCCGAAATAAATCGGGGCGGTTCGCCAGTCATCGTCGTCCCGAGAGATAATCTCGCCCAGCGCATTGGTGGACGTAAACCCGGAGGGGGGAGCACCCGCATCTTCTGCGAAATCATTCTGCTGCTCCTGTGAGTCACAACCGGTGATCAGCGTGAGCAGTATTAGCGCTACCGAAATTCTGTACATCGTCGTATTCTGCCGAGACTAATCGTTGAATCGCCTGCGTTCGTTTGGACCACGGCGAGAAAACCAACGGAATTTCGTCTCGTTCCCCGAATACACTTATCGCCTCGCAATAAGCCGTGTCTGCTTTTTCCGCCTCAGATCTATCCGTCTCGCTTGCGGACAAACAGATCCTTCGCGCAATTTCGTTCGATGTCCAGGAGGGCCGGTGGATCGGACTGCTGGGACCCAATGGTGCGGGCAAAACGACACTGCTTCGCACGTTGTCGGGACTGATACCCTATGACGGATCCGTTCTGCTTGACGGCACTGAAATTCGATCCTGGCACGTCCGCGATCTCGCACGGCGTCTGGCACTCGTTCGACAGACGCATTCTCTTTCGTTTGATTTCCGGGTCGATGAACTGGTCCTGTTGGGCCGTTCACCCCATAAATCGCTCCTTTCGATGTACGAAAAGGCCGATTACGAACTTGTGGATCGGGCCCTGAAACTCGTCGATCTGGAGGCGTTCGAGGATCGAAGTGTGGCTTCCCTGAGTGGCGGCGAACAGCAACGGGTATTTCTGGCCCAGGCGCTCGTTCAGGAAGCGAGTATCCTGCTACTGGACGAGCCGACCACCCATCTCGACGTCCATCACCAGTTCGACTTCCTGCATCATGTCAAGGACTATGTCTACCGCGGAAAAACCGTCATCGGGGCCTTTCACGACCTGGAACTCGCCGCGCGTTTTTCAGATGTGCTTCTCGTTCTGAACAACGGAATAATTGTCGCACACGGACTTCCTGAAGAAGTTCTGACGAGCGAGATGATCGCGGACGTATTTCATATGGACGCCGTCGTCGAAGTCTCGGATTCCGGCCGTCCGATTATTCGATATATCGAGCCGCTGACCGTGAACCGGTGACTGTGATCCGGCGTACTCGAGGCCAGGAAACGATTTCAGTTCGAACGGAGAAGAGTTTCAAGCTCCCGAACGAATCGCGAAACTGAATGAAAATCTACACGAAAACAGGAGACAAGGGCACGACGGGACTCTTTGGCGGACCTCGCGTCTCGAAGTCGGATCGAAGAATAGTGGCGTACGGCACCGTGGACGAACTGAACGCGGTCATCGGTCTCGTTCGATCCCATCTGAACGAGCAGACCTGTCGGTCGATTGACTTGGCCTTCGCCGAGATCCAGGGAATGCTTTTGACGCTCGGCGCCGACCTGGCCACGCCCGCCGATGCAAGAGTCGAGGTTCCGAGAATCGGTCAGGGAAACATCGATCTGCTCGAGAGCCGGATCGATATCCTTGAATCGGATCTTCCGGAGTTAACCCGCTTCATACTGCCCGGCGGCACGCGAGCTGCCTCCTTCATCCATCTTGCCAGAACGATTTGCCGTCGCGCCGAGCGACTCGTCGTCGGTCTGCACGAAAAGGAAGCCGTCGGCGAGTTCGCAATCCCGTTTCTTAATCGTCTCTCCGACTACCTTTTTGTGGCGGCAAGGTGGACCAACCACGCCGAGGGCGTCGAAGACCAGACCTGGTCCGCAGAATAAACCGTATCGATCGCGAGGGTCCTGATTTCCTATATTCGAGAGAGTCACAAGACGATCTGTTGGCCCCATGATCCGAATGTTTTGCTTCCTTCTCGCTCTGTCATTTCCGGCCACCCGGATTGGAAGCGTTTCAGCCCAGACCCTGTCGTTTGCCGAGATTTCGGGTACGGCAGGGATACGAACGGGAGCCGGGGGAACGGGCGTCTCCACCTTCGACTTCGATCAGGACGGCTGGGACGACATCACAATCGCCCTCTCAGGGCTCAGACCCGCGCTCTTCAGGAACAATCACAACAACACGTTTACGAATATTGCCGAGTCGGCCGGTATTGTCGGCGCCGCAACGTTCGTGGTCGTGCTCTGGGCGGACGTGAACCGTGACGCGCTTCCGGACCTGTTTGTGGGTCAGGCCGGAGGCGGTCGAAATGCCCTTTATGTGAACCGCGGTGACGGCACGTTTCTGGATGTCGCGGAAAACGCCGGAATAGACGTCTATGCGTCTGTTGGATCAGCGGCTTTCGCAGATTTCGACGAGAATGGATACGTCGATCTTTTTATCGCCGTGAACGAGGGACCGGACCTCCTCTACCGGAACATGGGTAATCTGCGTTTCGACGATGTTTCCGAGGAGGCGGGGATCCAGGGACCGGAGGGCTCGGTCGCGATGCAAGGCACATGGGTCGACTACGATCGGGACGGCGATCTTGACCTGTTCACCGTTCATGGGGGCATGACGGAGAGCCGGTTGTACATCAACGACGGCAACCTTCCGATGCTCGACGGGGCCGGTGCCGCCAATATTTCGGATCCGGGCTCCGGAAACAGCATGGGAGTGGCATGGGGGGATGTGGACGGTGACGGGTGGCTGGATGCGTACGTCTCACGTATCGGCAGAGCCGGACTCTATATGAACACCGGAATCGGTAGGTTTCGGGAGGAGGCCGAACATAGAGGCGCAGACCGAAACGGCATGTCCTGGGGATCGGTGTTCGCGGATTTCGACAACGATGGAGATATCGATCTGTTCGTGGTGTCCACCGGCGGTACCCCCACGCTGCTGTTTGAGAATACGGACGGATTTTTTTCGGAAGTCGCCGAGGCCGCCGGTATTTCCGTCCAGATCGAATCGAGGGGACTGGCCACCGGAGATTTCAACAACGACGGAGCCCTCGACATCGTCATGACGAGCGATTCCGGGTCTCCGCGCGTTTTCCTCAACACAACGAATCAGCCGGGAAACTGGTTCAAGGTCAAGATTTACGAGCCGAATCACACACCCGTGATCGGCGTGCGCGTCGAGGTCGTGGCAGGCGGCCGAAAAATGATCCGTTATATCGGCGGCGGTGACAGTTTCTGCTCCCAGAGCAGCGCGACGCTGCACTTCGGGATCGGAGATGTATCCGTTGTCCAATCGGTCGTGGTAACGGGTCGCCGGGGCAGCTCGATCGACTTCGGCGTCCTGAGCGCCAACATCACCCACCAGTTGACCACGTCGCTCATCTACGATGCCGTGGAGGATGACGCCCGGGTGCCGGCCGTCGCCATACTCCATCAGAATTATCCCAATCCCTTCAATCCTGAAACGGTAATCCGGTTCGAATTGGCGTCGAGCGATTACGCACGACTCGTTGTTCTGGACGTGCTCGGTCGTCGAGTGAGCGTCCTCGTCGACGAAGTTCTTTCCGCAGGCAGCCACCAAATTTCTTTCGACGCCTCAGATTTGCCGAGCGGAATCTATGTGTACCGTCTCATGTCCGGAACCGGAATCCAGACGCGCCTCCTGTCCGTCGTCAAATGATGCACAGAAATTTCTAGGCCTAAACCCATCAAAATTCGTATCTTATCCAGCGCCCATAGCGTCACGCGTGAGCCCTCAATATTTACACGCACGCTAAATTGCAAATCATGACAAAACGACTGCTCGCCGCGGCCACCATCGGTCTCGTCCTGCTCGTCGCGTTTTTTCTTTTCCGCGAATCCAGAGTTTCAGATCCCATGGAAGAGATTCCTGTCGCCGTCGCACTCGACGAATACGGGATTCCGGCCGATCTGTACCGAAGAGTCGACGCCACGGTCCGCAGGAATCAGACGTTTTCGGACCTGCTCAAGCCATACAGCATCTCGTACCAGAAAATCGTGGATCTGGCCAGAGCATCAAGGCCGGCGTTCGACGTCAGAAAGCTAAACTATAACCGGCCTTATCGGATCTACCTGAACGATTCACTGGACGTCCCTGAAAAGCTAGTGTATGAGAAGGATAGGGCGAGTTACGTCGTTTTCGAGATGGGAGACAGCCTGCACGCCCGCGTCGAAGAACGCGAGCAATCCGTACGCACGCGCACGATCACGGGTGTAATCACCGGGTCATTGTACCAGACGCTCGTCGATCATAACGCAAGTCCGGCGCTCGCCAATCGCCTGTCCGAGGTGTTCGCCTGGCAGATCGATTTCTACCGGATACAGCGCGGCGACTTTTTCAAGATCGTCTACGATCAAGCCTACATCGCCGACGATCCTACGGATAACGTGGACGTGAGGGCGGCCCGCTTCAATCACGTCGGCATCGACTATTTCGCGTTTCATTACGCGGATCTAGACGAGCACTTCGATGAGAACGGCGAAAGCCTGAGGAAGGCTTTCCTGATGGCGCCCGTAGAGTTTTCGAGGATCAGTTCAGGTTGGACCACGCGGCGTTTTCATCCCGTTCAGAGGCGATACAAAGCGCATCTCGGCACCGACTACGTCGCGCCTCAGGGAACGCCCATCCGTGCAACAGGAGACGGGGTGATTGCCGAAGCGGGATATACCCGCGGAAACGGAAACTACGTGAAAATCAGGCACAATGGAACGTACTCGACGGGCTACCTGCATATGGTGCGGACCGCCTCCGGAATACGCCGGGGCGTTCGCGTGCGCCAGGGCCAGGTGATCGGGTATGTCGGACATACCGGCCTCGCAACGGGCGATCACGTGTGCTATCGGTTCTGGAAGAACGGATATCAGGTCAATCACCGTCGCGAGAAATTCCCGAGCGTGGGGCCGGTTCCGCCCGAGCATCGGGGCGCTTTCGAGAAGCTGCGAGATCGGTATCTCGTTGAGCTGAACTCGCTGACCGATATCCCGTTTGCGCCCGCCTATGCGATGCTGTTTCAGCAGCAGCTCTCAGGGCCGGCCGGCCCCTGAGGCGGAGCGGCCCGAGCCAATGCCTGTTAACGCTACCTGAAAGCGCCCTGCAGTGGCCTGTTGACAGGCCCCTATTCGATTCTCAGCGACTTCTCCGCTCCGCGATCTTCAGACTTCCCTCGACCGAGTCTCCGCCGATGGATACGGCAAGCATGTACGTTCCTGGAACGAGGTAGTAGATCCCGTCGTCCGCGGCCTCGATCTTAACGTCCTCTTCTCCCTGGCCGTCGTTGAATCCATCGACGGCATCCTCGTCGACGCTGAAATCGTACGCCTCGTAATTTAGTCCTCTTCCCACCTCCGCAGTAAACGTTTTGAGCGTGTCACCTTCTTCGCTGCGAACGCTTATCGTCGCCTCGCCGCTGTTTCCGGAATAGAAACCGATCGTCATTTCGGGGACAAACGCCTCCGCCCAGGATGCACGTTTACTACCCCATCTCGGCGTATAGGTAACCGGTTCGAGGTCGAACAGGTGGACCGGTTTCGCCACGAGCTCCGGGGTGAGCGCTTCGACCTCGGAAACGCTGGCTACAAATATCGAGCGGCCGTGCGTGCCGATCACGAGATCGCGCTCGCGTGCCTGCACCTTTATATCGTGAACGGGAGCCGCGGGCAGATCCTCGAACATGCCCATGAACGTCGCACCGCGATCCAGCGAAACGTAGGTCCCATGATCGGTGCCGACGTATAGCACATCGGCGCTGTGGGGATCCTCCGTGATCACATTCACCGGCTCGGCCGGAAGATTCGTCCCGATTCGAGTCCACGCGGCGCCGAAATCGTCCGATCGGTACACGTAGGCTCCGAAGTCATCCGAACGATAACCGTTGAGCGATACATATACCCTGCCGAGTTCATGGTGTGACGCCTCAACGCGGCTCACCCACCTGTCCTGCGGCAGATCATCCGAGATGCGCGTCCAGCTGTGGCCCGCGTCGCGCGAGACGTGTATGTA
>JACZYK010000132.1 GCA_022571135.1 Bacteroidota bacterium | reverse complement strand
CGGGAAACTTCGGTGGAAATATGGACGCACCCGAGATTCGCGAGGGCACGACGGTCTATCTACCCATCTTCAATGACGGCGCCTATTTCTATTTCGGCGACGGACACGCTCGGCAGGGTGAGGGAGAGGTCAGCGGAACAGGCCTCGAAACATCGATGGACGTTATTCTGAGGATCGATCTGATCAAAGGAAAGACGATTGACTGGCCACGCCTCGAAGATGACGAATTCATCATGGTCGCCGGGAGCGCCCGCCCCCTCATCGACGCCTTCCGACTTGCGCACGTCGAACTGGTCGAGTGGCTGGTGGAAGATTATGGCTTCGGAAAATGGGACGCTTACCTGCTCGTGGGCCAGCTCGCCGAGTCGACGGTCGCGAACATCGTCGATCCGATCTACACGGTCGTGGCGAAATTCCCCAAGAAGTATCTGCCGCGATAGCTCGGTTATCCGAAAATTCCCAGGAGAATGTAGAAGAAGACAGCTGACATGACGGCCGTGATCGGCAACGTGATCACCCAAGAGACGATGATCTGACCTATGACGCGAAGGTCGAGAGCTCCGATCCCACGCGCGAGTCCGACGCCCATGACCGCTCCGACAGCGATGTGCGTCGTGGAGACCGGGAGGCCGGTTCGCGATGCGAGAACGACCGTGGCTGCTGCGGCCAGTTCGGCACAGAAGCCCCTGCTGGGGGTGAGTTCCGTGATCATCGTACCGATAGTACGCATCACGCGATAGCCCCATGTAGCGAGTCCAACGACGATGCCTCCGCCACCGAGAAGAAGTATCCATATGGGCAGTCCCGACTCTTGAGCCACCTCGCCACCCGACTGAACGATGCTCACGACAGCTGCCAGCGGACCGATTCCATTGGCGACGTCATTCGAACCGTGCGCGAAAGCCATCGAACAGGCCGAGAAAATCATCATCGGAGCAAAGACCTTTTCGACGCTTGCAAAATGGAAGGCTCTGTCGGCATCCGGGTCAATCCGAATACGCCGGATGATCAACCACCCTAGAGCCGATACAAGGCCGCCGAACAGCACGGAGTAGAGGAACGTCTCGGCGATCGTGAACTCTATTTCCAGATGTCTGAGGCCTTTGAAGAGTGTAATAAGGGAGATGATGAAGCCGAGCATAAAAATGTATACCGGGCTCCAGAGTTTTGCAGCCTGAAACGGTTCGTCCTTGTCCAGGATGAGGCGTCTGACGCTGACCATCATCAGATAGGCAATGCTTCCGCCCAGAAGCGGAGATACGAGCCAACTCGCCACTATTCCTCCGATCTTTCCCCAGTTCACCGCATCGACGCTGATTCCAGCAAGGGCAAACCCCACGATCGATCCCACGATCGAGTGCGTGGTGGAGACGGGCCAACCCTTGGCCGATGCCACCATCAACCAGATGGCCGAGGATAGAAGAGCGGCGAGCATTCCGTAGATGAGGTATTCCGGATGGTCCGCGATGCTGATCGGATCGATGATCCCTTTCCGGATCGTACCCGTCACGTGTCCGCCCGCCAGGAACGCCCCGAGGAACTCGAATATGGCGGCAATGATGATGGCCTGTTTCACGGTGATAGCCTTGGCACCCACCGAAGTCCCCATGGCGTTGGCAACGTCGTTGGCACCGATGCCCCAGGTCATGTAGAGACCGAAAATCGTCGCCAGTCCGATAAACCATGGTCCATAAACCGCAATGACATCCATTTACGTACTTCCGAGAATTGAAGGGTGCATGGAGGAGATGAGGACAAACGTCACTGGGCGATGAGCAGGCGCAATCGATTTCCGACCTTTTCGGCGTAGTCCGCCAGATCGCCGATCAACTCGATCAATCGATACCAGAACATGACCGTTACGGGTTTCATCTCGTCCTCGTGTCGGAAGAGGTCTTTGGCGAGTGCCATGCCAAGTCGATCCGACTCGTCCTCGAGACCGTTGAGTTCTTCGATCATCTCCTCGACCACCGAGGCCTCCCTACCCCGAAATCCCGTCTCGAGGAGTTCATCCAGCTCTTCGATGATTCTGCCCGAAAGCTGACATACTTCCACGCATTTGGCAATGAACGGAGTCAGGGACTCGGAAAGAGCGGGCGGTATCCTCATGGATCGCTCGATAAGCAAGTCGGCTATATCCTGGGCTACATCCGCAATGGAATCCTGCATGTCGAGGACGTCGAGCAGGTCGCGTCTATTAACGGGCAAGAACATGGTCCGGGGGAGATGACGACGCAGTTCGTTTTTGATGCCGTCCGCCTCCGCTTCTTTCTCGTAGATGATTCCGGCGATCACTTTAACGGCCGCAGCGTCGTCTCTGGCCACCGCGTCGAAGAGGTGCGGGACTTCATCCGCACATGCGATCGCTACGCGCATGTGCTCCTGGAGGGACCGGAACGGGTTACGGCTGAAAAGTCGTACGAGGGGATTCGTCGTTCCCAAAATGTATACCCTCCTGAAATGATTCGTTGATTGTCCGGATCAGAAAAGTATAAACCTACCGTGGACTGATACAAGAACAACACGCGAAAAGAAGGAATTCATTTCCGAATCGGACCCACCGAATCCTCGGGAGCGACTCGCCGGGTGTACCCGATGATACTCCGGTACGACCGCAATGATTTACGAAACCAACGGAAGGAAGCCCCCTACAGTCGACGCGTGCATGTCAAGCCGTTGAACTCTCGTTCTCAACTGCGCTCGAATTCTCATGACCGAAGATGTTCTTTGCCCGCTCGCGAAGGCGCTGCTTGGCTTGTTCGACATCTTTGAGTGCATCCTTGAGCTTTTCGAGTTCGCTCGCACGCACATTTAGACCCTCTCTGATAAAGAGGGCGGCGGCTTCGGATCGGCTCTTCACCGCGCCGGCCCACGCGATCGCCACGGAAGCCAACGCGCAGGAGCAAGAGAAAAAAGAAGAAAAAGTACAGCAGGAACGCCCGAAAGGGGTCCTCCCGGCGCCCGATCGACGGGAGGACGAAGGAGCAGGCCCCTTCGATCGCCTGATTATTCGTGGAGTAACGCTGATTGACGGCACCGGAGCTCCGCCTCGCGGCCCCGTGGATATCATTATCGAGGGAAACAGGATTGCATCGATCAGAGGTGTCGGGGCTCCCAATGTGCCGATCGATGAGGAGCGCAGACCCTCAGACGCTGACTACGAAGTCGACGCCAACGGGATGTACGTCATGCCGGGTATTGTCGACCTGCATGTACACACGGGCGGCGTACCGAAAGCGCCCGAGGCAGAGTACGTTTACAAGCTGTGGCTCGCAAACGGCATCACGACAGTGAGAGGGGTGTCGACAGGGCCTTTCGCGTGGTCGCTGAACGAGCGTGAGCGAAGTGCCCGCAACGAAATCGTGGCACCACGAATCGTGTCGTATCACCGTCCCGGCAGCAACGCAGGGGACTGGGAAGGATCAACCGACACGCCAGAGGGTGCGCGCGAGTGGGTTCGATATGCGGCCGGAAAGGGTATCGACGGCCTCAAATTGGGCTCGTATCGGCCAGAAATAATGGAGGCGCTCCTGGACGAGGCCAACAAGCTGGGCCTTGGATCAACGGCTCATCTGTCTCAGGCGGGTGTTGCTCAAATGAATGCCCTCGATGCGGCGAGGCTCGGCCTCGGCGGCATGACCCATTTCTATGGTCTCTTCGAGTCGATGTACAAGGACCACGACGTACAGCGTTGGCCGGTCGATATGAACTACAACGACGAGCAGTTCAGATTTGGTCAGGTGGCCAGGCAGTGGAACCTCATTCATCCGCCCGGTAGCGACGAGTGGAAGGCGCTCCTGGAAGAGTTTCTCGAGCTCGACTACTATCTGAATCCGACGATGACGATATACTCGGCCGGCCGCGATGTCATGCGGGCGCGAAACGCCGATTGGCATGCACGATACACCCTGCCGTCGCTTCAGGACTTTTTCGATCCCAGTCGGAGGGATCACGGCTCCTACTGGTACTACTGGACGACCAGGGACGAGGTCGCCTGGAAGAAATTTTATCAAGTGTGGATGCAATTCCTGAACGATTACAAGAATATGGGAGGAAAGGTGACGGTTGGATCGGATTCCGGCTTCATTTACCAGCTCTACGGTTTCGGGACCATTCTGGAAATGGAAATGCTTCAGGAAGCCGGTTTTCATCCGTTGGAGGTGATTCGTGCGGCCACGATGCACGGGGCCATGGAGATCTTCAAACCGAAGGGCAAGCCGATCGAATACGGGGTCGTGCGCTCGGGTCTCCTCGCCGATTTGATCATTGTCGAGGAGAATCCTATCGCGAATCTGAAAGTCCTCTACGGAACCGGGGCCGTCAAGCTCAACGATGAAACGGGCACACACGAACGAGTCGGGGGAGTCAAATACACGATAAAGGATGGAATCGTTTATGATGCCAAGCAGCTCCTCAGGGACGTAGAGAAGATGGTCGAGAAACAGCGCCGGGAAAGGGCTGAGGAACCGGAGGTGACCAGCCCGAGATCAAACTGAGATCGACGGTCACCCCCGCATAAATCAAAATAATACCCCCTTCTCCGGAGCTATTGCTGAGGGGTATAGATGGTGTCGCCTACGCTGATCGTGTCCTCGATCCGAGTCCGTAAGAGACATCGACCCAAGGAAACCAGTGACGTGATTATGAAACGGACATTAGTGTCCACCATCGGCGGGCTCTTGATGGTCCAGTTGGGAGCGTGTAGGGGAAACAGCGGACAGGATGCTGCGGAACAATCCACAGGGCATGCGACAACTGAGCTTGACGTATCGTGGAATCTGAAAACGACCGAAGACGGAATGCCATGGACGCCGATCTCGCTGACGGTAAACGGAAACTCCTTTCCGGTGGCCTCCGGACTGGCCACCGGAAAATTCTGGACGTGGGACGGTTTATCGATATCGGACGGTTTGCATGAATTGGAACGGGTGGTTTACCGAGTGCCCCCGATGGAAATATCGATGGTGTTGGAGGAGATGGCCGAAGAATCGCCCCAGTGCGGGATGGAAGAGAGAACCTTTTTTTCATGTCTCATCGTGGGTACCGAGAAACGGGTGTCGGTTTGTGCCTCTGATTTGCTGACCCGCACCGAGGGGTATATTCAGTACCGGTTTGGGACACCGGACGGTATTGAGTTTCAGTTTCCTGAAAAGCTTGATCGGACCCAGGATCAATTCCTCTGGCAGACGATCGGTTATTCCGGCGGCTGGGATACGCGGATTCAGTTCACGAACGAGGACTACGGGTATCAGATCTATGACCAGGCCTTCTAGGTTTCGATCAGTGAGAAGGATCTGAATGGTGGTGTTCTCATCTTTCAGGACGGCGCCGAAGTCGACCATCTGGTGTGTGATGTGGCGACACTGGGTCCGGTTTATTTCAATACACTGAATGACCTTTACGATCTTGTACCAGAGGGTAATTTCTTCGAGATCGGAGAATAATCGAAATCCGATATGCGAGCGGAATATCCACGTCCTGGAATAGATCCCGTACTCCACGCTTCCTCGCATTCAAGGCAGTCGCATGAGATGGCGATTTATGCTGCCACGGCGTTTATTGCGTGATCGTATGAAAGACAAAACCCACGTCGCCGCATTGTGACAGGAAGATCGTATGTACTCTCGGAAGTAACCTGGAAGGTGGTCAAAGAGACTGCCTTTCAAATTGCCGTTTTACCATGGGGAGCCACGGAGCCACACAATAATCACCTTCCCTTCGGGACCGACATCCTTGAGTCGGAGCGTATCGCCAACGAGGCCGCGAGACTCGCATGGGAAAAAGGTGTAAAACCCCTTGTGCTCCCCGCGGTACCCTTTGGAGTGAATACCACGCAGCTCGGTATCGGGCCGACGATTAACATGCACCCGTCCACCCAGCTGCAGGTAGTCAGAGATATCGTCGAGAGCCTTGAGGCATGTGGTATCGAGAAGCTGGTGATCCTCAACGGGCACGGCGGAAACGATTTTCGACAGATCATCCGGGAAGTCCGGGCCGAGACCTCGGTATTTCTCAGCACACTGAATTGGTGGACGGTACTGGACGCTACCCGATACTTCGACGAGCCGGGTGATCACGCCGGTGAGCTCGAGACGAGTCTCATGCTGTATCTGACTCCAGATCTGGTGCTTCCTTTGACAGAAGCAGGAGCTGGACAGGCCAAGAAGTTCAGAATTTCAGGCTTGAGAGAGGGCTGGGCCTGGGCGCCACGCGCATGGAGCGAGGTGACGAGCGATACTGGAGTCGGAGATCCACGAGCGGCGTCGATCGAAAAAGGATTCGTCTACTTTCACGCCGTCACGGAAAAAATCGCAGAATTTTTAACCGATCTGGCCAGAGCCGATCTCGCGGATCTGTACGATTGAAAGATGCGGCGCCGGCCGAAAGCGTATTATTCCCAGTTCTCAATGAACCCACTCGTGGAATCGCTTTCCTGCTCGTCCACGAGGGCCTGAAATATGGCTCTGAGCTGCGCGTCAGGAAATGTACCGATGATCATTCGGTTGTTGATGATCAGGGTGGGTGTCGAGCGGATGCCGTGAGCGTACTCGTCGGATGTCTTTGCGTACTCCGCGCCGGTGCGAATCAGTTCCGTAACGCGCGCGATTGTAACCGAATCGGTTAACGCGTCTACCACGCCGAACCTTTCCGCCAGCTGTTGCCTCCATTCGGGACTATGCTTGGCAGCCTGAAAGTTCTCGAAAATCTCAGTGTAGATGGCGTTGAACTTATCCGGATCATGGGCCGCTATGAACGCAAGGTCGCACGCTCCCGGGTGGAGATCTTTATCGACTACGTCATTGCACGCCGCCTCGAGAGGGAAATACTGAAAGGCCACGTTGAGCTTACCCTCGAACTCGATCACCCGGATCCGGGCGTCTTCGAAGTGTTCGGTACTTCTGAGGGGCCAGTTTTCGGAGAGCGTGCTCGGAAGCTCCACCGTCGGCAAATCAAAATATTGAGCCACTATCTTCGCCGTAACGCCTCCCGTCTGCGCCTCCTTCTTCGTTTCGTGGTACTGTCTCATGCTCCAGGCTCCCAAGAGCACGATGACGCCGAACGTCGTCAGTAATTTGAGGGAGGGTCTAAGGAAGGCGACGAGACCTCCGGGCCTGTCGCGGTCGATTCCATACTTGAAGAAGAGGAAAAATGCGAGGGCGGAGAAGAGATAGTAGCCGGAGC
>JACZYK010000131.1 GCA_022571135.1 Bacteroidota bacterium | reverse complement strand
CGATCCGCTAACGGCGCTCAGAGGTGATACCGAATTGATCGTGGGATTGAGGGCCAGGACCGCGGTCTGAAAACTCGCTTCGAGAGGATTTTGGAGGAGTTCTCCAGATTTATCCGTAACACCGCTCTGGACCTGTATTACGTACTGGCTTCCGTGCGCGAGATCGGAGTCCGGTCTGAAAACTACGCGTGAATCATCGTATAGGAACTCGAACGTTCCCGGGACGAGTCCACCGCTCGGACCGACAAGTTGGACGGTAGAAAGACTTACCGAACTGCGTTCAATGGCCTCCGAAAAATCTAGGACTACCGGCGTCTCTACAGTCACGCCAGTTGCTCCGTTGCCTGGGCCAAAATCAAGCAGGACGGGCGGAGCCGTAACGATGGTCGAGAAGAAGCCTGAAACGGTATTACCCATGGTCCTGCCGGACGCATCTTTTACGTTTTCGTCGATGCTGATTTCGTACGTAGTCGATTCCTGTAAAGGGTTATCCGGGACGAAAAGGGCAACAGCGTAAGCCAGAACCCTGTCGACCACAACAGTGCCGTCTATATTGTTCGCACCGTCCGAGAGCGTAATGGCATCCGAATCAGTGAGGGACTTTGGATCCATCGATTCGGAGAAGAAGATCGCGATCTGGGCTTCAGGAAGTACGTCTGCGAGAATGGCCCGTTTACCCGCTCCGGGATCAACGCTAATCGTATTCCCTCCGACGCTAAGACTGGTTACGGAAGGATCTTCGGTGTCAGCGCTTTCGGTCCTGAAAGAGAACGAGACGACGGCGTCCGGAGTATCGTCGAGCAGATTTCCCCGCAGGTCGGCTACCGTGCCCGGCACGTCCAGACGGTAATCGGTGTCGGGGTCCATCGTAGTTGTGAGCGACAAAAGTGCAAGTGTTCCGTTGTCTTCTAGCGACAGCGTCGGCGTGACGGTAGTGACTATCGTGGAATCGCTCATCTCGTTGAGTACAATCTGGACGGTGGAGCGCACCACCGTCTCCGAGAAGCGGACGGCGAAGTCGCTTTCCGTGGGGATTTCCGTCGCCCCATCGACCGGGAACGAACTGGTAATGGAAGGTGGGGTGACGTCTCGGTTCGAAATGATGTCGATTCCGGTAACGGCTCCGTTGACCAGGATGGCGCTGAAGGCAGAAGCGTCGTCTATTCCTGGGTCACTGGACTCGCTGCCCGGACCGAAACCATTGAAGTTCTCATCTAAAAACGTTCGATTCGTCGAAATCGACGCCAGATATGGACTGATGGCTTCAGGAACCAGTGGAAAGCCAAACACATCGCCATCCAGGGGCTGAATCGAAACGCGATAGATTGCATGCGGAAGGCCGGGAATCTGGTACGTGCCGTTGAGCTCCGTATACGCGTGGATAGACTCTTGAGTAGCTACATCTGTCGCAAGTACGAGCGCACCAGCGATCACGGCGCCGGAAATATCGGACTCCCCGTCAAAGACCGTCCCGGAGATGGATCCAAGAGATGGGAAGGTGGCTGGATCTGGATATCGTTTACTGATCCATGCGATGTCATCTTTTTCGAGGGAGCTAGCCTCTGTTCCTTCCGGCAGCGCAAAGAACATCGACGCGTCCACGACGCCGGTGTGAATCATTCCTACAACGTGGCCGGCTTCGTGGACAATGGTGCTTTCGACGTCAAAAATCCCGGTGACCGCGGGTGAACTCGTGCTAAAACTGAACGTGCCCGTGTTTACGAATTGCGGATTGCCGATGATATCCGCATCCAATATTATGGCCTCATCCGCGCTGTTGAATTGGATGAGTTTAGCCGCAATAGCGAGTACGAACGGAGGGAATGGAAACTGGTCGTCGGAAAACGTAACAAGGTTGATACCGTCGTTGGGATCCGCAACGCGAATAGGTGTTGTACCGCCGTCGATGAACTCCACGTTCGCCGTGGGCACATCCGTCCAGGTCTGAAAGGCATTCCGAATGGCCGTGAAATCGGAGCCGTCGCTGACCGTGGGAAGACCGTCCTCGTGGATCACATACGTCATCTCACCGCCCGACTGCACCTGCTGGAGTGGAGCCGACACCTCGATGATCTCACCACGGGTTCCATCGGCGTAATAAAGTCTGCCCAGGGCGTCGAATTTGAGATTGTTGAACCGGCCTCCTGCAAGACCCGACACGAATGGAACCATGACGGCGGACTGGACCGAAGCGGTCATTACGGACGACAGCGTGGCAACATACAGATCGCCGTCCGTGCCAATATCTACGCCTCCCGGACTGTCAAGACCGGAAAAAAGGACTTCAGCGTCGGCGTAATTGATCGGGAAGGACGGGGCTGACGATAGATCGATGCGCAGCACCTGTCCCAAAATCTGAGACGTAAAGTACATGTAGCCGTCATTGTCGAACGCGATTCCCTCTGGATTGATATTATCCGTGTCCGGAAACGTCACAATGATCTCAGGGACGGGATTATCGGACTCGGGATCGACGCGGGAAATTCGCTCTCCAACCGTCGTCAGGAGCTCACTGTAATACAGCAATCCGTCGGGGCCGAGTTCCATGTGCGTGGGCCCGTTAAGGCCTGAGAGCCACGGCGCGAACGGGGGGGCTGTACCCGCGGTCGTCGATGTCAGGTCGAACCGGTAAATAGCACCGTCATCGAGACTCGTGACGAACAGCTTGGGGTTTGCGGTCACGGCGACGTCGATGGGACGCTGAAAACCGACTATGAAAGAACCAACGTCAAGCCGGTTACCATCCGCATCGTAGCGGAGTACATCACCTGAGTTGACATTGGACACATAGACCGTTCCGTCGGCCGCAAAATCGATACCCTGCGGCCCACTCAGGCCTGTATCTATGCGCGTGAAGATGTAGCCGCTTGGGACGATGATTTCGGGCAGGATGCACGCCGCAAACTCGGACGTATTGCCCGCCACATCGGTGGCGGTCGCAGAAACCGTGCGTCCCTCAACACCTGCCACCGATAGCGATGCTTCGAACGATGCGAGACCGCTACCGTTGGCAATCACATCGATGTGCCCGAGGAAGAAGCGTCCTTCACCAAAGCCCGAGGCGTCGCATACCCGGTTGGTAAAGAACTCAATACGAGCCGCAGCGCCGGGCGACGTGTCGAGTGTACCGCTGATGGTTGCGGTCTGCCCGATGAATCGGGCGTTGGTAAAAACAGGAAAATTCATCCCCTCGTTGGCGCCGCCGTCTATGTCGCCGGCATCGTTCGGATCTACGTCGCCAGGAGTGCCGCCATTGCGGACCAGATCGATGCCCAAACCTGCATTGGCGTGGAGATCGTTTCCGAGAATCGAATTGCCGGTTACGGGATTAACGGCGCCGTTTTCATCGACCCGGATTCCGACGCCATTATTGAAGGCTATGACGTTACCCATTCCGACCGACGTGCCACCGATCAAATTGTCGGCACCCATGACAAAAATGCCCCCACCATTCGGAAGTGCTGCCCGACGCGGCGCATTTACGCCGATGTAGTTGTTCTGAACCGTGTTTTCGGATGCCTCTGCGTCCAGAGCTATACCATACCCGGTGTTCGCAGCGATGACGTTGACGTCATCCAGATTGGGACCGCCGATCAGGTTGCGGGAGCCTCCATTGACCATGATGCCGTCCCCGGTATTACCCTTCGAGACAGTACCCGTGACATCGGTGCCGATGAATACCCCTTCGATGACGTTGTCCGCGCCCGGAGTGGCGGGCCGAAAGCCTAATTCCAATTCATTGACGCCGCTCGGAACAATCACGCTTGCCTGAGTTCGCATGTCGACGTCGACATCCGACCCACCATCGGTATCCGTCAGCCGGAGGTCCCCAAACGCTGGAAAATCTGACAGATCCCATGAAATCAGGGCGTCACCTGCACCCACGTTAAATTGAATGATCCATTCGTGGCCGAGGCCAACGGACGATCGGAAATCAGACGTAAGGTCTGTGGCACCGGACGTAAACCGCGCGTCGAAAGCACCCTCCGGTGGTGCGGGCGGAGCAGAAACGTCTTCACCAGCATCGAATCCGTCGCCGGCGGTTGGCGACAGACCGAATATGAGATCGGCGCTCTGGGTCTGAGCGGCATCCGAAACGGTCAGCGTGGCTGCGAATTCTTCGAACGGGTCTCCTCGTTCTATCCAAATACCCGAACCCGGAAAACTGTTGATGGCCAGGCCGCTGATCATTGCGCCACCAGTCTCGATAAACAGTCCGTTCGTTCCTGCGAGAAGAACGCTGGATCCGGCCAGTTCAATCAGGATGACGGCGTTAGACCCCAATCCAAAACCAAGGGTGTTGCGTGTTGCACCCGGCTGTGAGTATCCGTCGATGAGCACGGCTTCGGTGATCGAAGGCAGCGCGGACGTAGGCGAAATTACATGCGGTCCGGGCCCCGGAATGTCAAAGGAGATCGTATCGAAGCCCGCGCCCGGTACGCAGTCGCCTCCCGTGACGTCTGCGTTGGCATTGGCCGTCAGGATGGCCTCGCGCAGAGAGCACGATCCGTTTCCGGATATGTTGTCGTCCGTCGCCGTATTGACGACGAGCGCCGTGACGGACAGCGTGATCGTCTCGGACATCAGTGTGAGTCCGGGTAGATCGGGATGAGTTGCTTGCAGCGTGTAGGCTCCGGCATCTGAAGGGTCCGCGTTCGAGAGAGAGAGCGTTTCCACAGTCCCACCCGGGACAGGAGCGCCGTCTTGAAACCACTGGAACTGTGTATTGGCGCCGCCGAGGGTCGGGAAGGATAGATCAATCATTCCGCCGACGCCAACTACCTGGCTGGATGCGGATCCGAACGTCGCCTGCTGTGCGTACACGAATCCGGCGATTCCTGCGTTCGGTTCCAGATCGTCCATGAGAAGCCGGTTATTCTGAACCTGAAAGTCGTTCAGCGCGACCAACGAACTGAAATTCGGAAGCCCCGTCAACTGGTTATTCTGGAGGAGGAGACGCGAGAGTTGGTCGAGCGGGAGGAAGGTCGTCGTGACAGCCCCCGTGAATCCGTTGAACGCCAATTCAATGGTCTGGATTACGGGACTTCCGAATACACCCGGCGGAATCGGACCCGCCAATTGATTATTACTTAGCCTGAGGTTCACAAGCGAAGTGAGCTGCCCGAGCTCGCCCGGCAGTGTGCCGTCGAGATTGTTGCCACTGAGTATGACGCTCGTCACGTTGTCGTTCACTACCGTGATGCCAAACCACGTGCTTACATCTGGGTCCGTGATCCAGTTGGTCTTGTCCGCCCAGTTGTCGCCCTTGGTGGCGTTGTACAAAGCCGTCAAAGCGTCTATCTGGGACTGGGGCACGGAGATCGCCGGAACCAGGTCGTTCGACCATATCGCCCTCGCCCCGACCAAACCGGTGATGACGTCCAGAACGTCATCAGCGTCCATGTCGGCGTCTGAGACTGAGCGGTTACCGGAAGGCGAAGACGCCATAATCGGAAATGATCCTGCGCCGTCATGGTTCAGAATGGCGTTAAATGCCCCGCCGTATCCCCAGGCGTAGCCGGCGACCGGTAGATCGACAGATCCGTCGGTATTCATATCGCCGGTCGTGATTTCAAAACGCACCTCACCGTCCGAACCAGACGAAACGGTCGCACCAAAATCTCCGGAGCCATTGTTCATCCAGACGTCCACGAAGTGAGGCCCTCCGTTGTCTGTAAAAGGAGCCGAGGCGGTGCTTGACCGGGCGTACGTACTGCCGGCGGGTATCAGCAGTAGAAGTAGAATTGCTGCTACCAATTTTAATGCAGTAACGAAGCGAATCATGGTGGTTATGGGTAATGAATTGGGGAGCCGAGTTCGCTGGGACTACTAACGTTGGCCTATCTCCTTGATGCGGCGCGTGAACTCATCCAGTGTCATTTCCTGGGGAGCCGGTTGGTCTCCAGCTTTCCCCACAACTTCAGGGTTGAATAACTCCCACATGCCCAGAACCACTTTTCTGTGCGACACCTGATCTTCGACGACCGTCAATTTTCCCTGGATACCACCGGTAACCAGTTTCTTGCCGGATGGGTGTTCCCAGACGAAGACCACCACTTCTTCGCCCTCTACAAACACCGGCATGTCGGAGATTTCGTACAGAGTCGATCCCACGCGGCCTCCGGGGATGGTCAGGATCGTTTCGGACGGCGCACTACCGCGGAGGGCATTATCGACGCGGATGGTGACCTCGGTCATGATATAGTGCTTGTCATCGGTCCAGAAGCTTCGGACGCTGGTGGTCCTACCATGCACGACCGACGTCGATGCCCTGGCAAGTTCGTCGACCGAGACTTGCTTCGTCTGGGCGGCTGTGTCTCGCGAAAATGAAAAGAGTAGAGCGAATAGCCCGGCAAAGCAGGCGCAGCGGAAGAAACGTAAAAACATGGCGGGTCGGATTTATAGACGTACAGCTATACCCTACGGTTAGCTGATCCATCATATCCTGTTATTGAAATCCAGTCAAATCAAGATTGCCTGGCGGTCGAATCCCGGAATAACAGACAGGAAATCGCACTCCATGCCTAGACTAAAACGAATCGTCTAGACTGATTCTTAACTGATATTGAAACGGTCTCTGGGTAGGACGACTTTATTCAATCTTAATTAACAATACGCATAAAATTTCAAAAATTGGTCACCCGTCCCGGACTTATTTCCAGTCGCCAACGAGAATGAACGGTGCCCAATGAAACGGGTGAGATAGCTCTTCCCGTTCCAGCAGGTGGAATTTGGCCTGGCGGAGGGCCGTTGCCTTGTCCGCCCGATTTTGGATCATGTCAGCGTAAAACCGTTCCATAAGTATGGAAGTGGACTGATCGGAAACTTTCCAGAGGCTCACCGCAACCGACGGAGCTCCGGCGTACATGAACGCCCGTGTCAGACCCACGATGCCCTCACCTTTTATCATCTGGCCGAGTCCAGTCTCACATGCCGAAAGGACCACCAGGTCGGTATCCAGCCCTAAATTGAATATCTCTGCCGCCTGAAGGAAGCCATCCTCGCCCCGATCGTCGGCGGTCGATAACACGATGCTGGAAAAATCCGGGGCATCTTCGTCGATCAGACCGTGTGTAGCGAGGTGGAGAAACCGGTAGGACGCCGCCCCGGCACGCTCCTTCAGCGCGCTCTCGGTTGCCGACTCTTGTAGGAATACATCTATCCTTGCGTGATCAAATAGATTGGAAATCATTTCGACTTCGATCCCCGAATACGGGAGAGGTTCGAGGATATCG
Organism: Bacteroidota bacterium; assembly: GCA_022571135.1. Taxonomy (GTDB): domain Bacteria; phylum Bacteroidota; class Rhodothermia; order Rhodothermales; family UBA10348; genus JACZYK01. The sequence goes on along the minus strand of JACZYK010000131.1, from coordinate 75 downwards.
CCTGATCGTCCTATCGTCTCAGGGACGAGTTCTCCGGGGTCGGACGCCGAGAAAATGGGATCGCCGAAGGCAAGT
>JACZYK010000130.1 GCA_022571135.1 Bacteroidota bacterium | reverse complement strand
GGTGTAGAAGAGAAAGGAGCCTTCGTGACGCGACTGTATGAAAACGACGGTGACGGCGGTTTCACGGAGACAGATCATGATTTCCAGGGTCTGGCATTTTCTTCTTTGGCCTGGGGCGACTACGATTCAGACGGCGACCTGGACCTGGCCCTCTCTGGCGCTAAGCTCAGCGTGTCGAGTGTCATGGCGGGCGTAACGCGGTTGTACAGGAACGACGACGGCGTTTTTCAGCTGGATCCAAACGGATTATCAGATGTGTTTTATGGAGATCTGACGTGGGGTGACTACGACCTGGATGGAGATCTCGACTTGTTCGTGATGGGTCAGACGACGCTGCTGGGAGAGCACATCGGCCAGATCTACAGAAATGACGACGGCGCCTTCATACTCAGCACCGGCCTCATCGGTACGTCGACGGCGAACGCGGCTTGGGGAGATTATGACAACGACCTCGACCTGGATATTCTGGTCACGGGTATGAGCTTCATCGGGCTTCCTTTTACACATCTGTACCGGAATGATCAGCTTCTCGTGAATACGGCACCGCTTGCCCCGGCGGGTTTGAGCTCGGTAGTCGAGAATGGAAGAGCCACTTTGTCATGGAGCGCGGCAGTGGATGAGCACTCCACGTCGCTCACATACAGTCTCAGTGTAGGCACGAGCCCGGGAGGCTCGGACGTGATGTCGTCGCTGTCATCCCTCGAAACCGGAAAGCGCTGGATCTCAGGCCGCGGAAACGTCGATCACAATACGAGTTGGACGCTCAAGGACCTTCCGAACGGCCTGTACTTCTGGCATGTCCAGTCGGTTGACAACAGTTACATCGGTTCTCCGTTCTCCGTTGAGGGACAGTTCACCGTCACGGCCAGTGGAAAATCCGGTACAGACGTTGCCGACGAAGGTGATCTTCCCCGCAAACTGACGCTGTACCCTGGATTCCCAAATCCGTTCGCCGCTCAGACCACGCTTTCCTACGATCTCCCGGAACCGGCTCTCGTTCGGATGTCGGTCTATGACGTACTCGGAAAGGAAATCGGCTTGTTGGTGGACGATGTACAGGCTGCAGGCCGTCACAGCGTCTCCTGGGACGCCAGAAGCAGGGCAGGTAATCCTCTCGGCGCGGGTGTCTATTTCGTAAGAATGAGCGCCGGATCGCAGGTCCTCGGTACGACGCTGATCATTTTGAAATAGTGGACAGAGGAACAGGATTGTTGATAGATCGACTCGAGTTTCAAGGGGTCGCAGTTCGCAGCAGAAGGCAGCTTTTCTCTCAGTTTTCAGCGCTCCTCAGACCACGGTCGATCCCTCAGTGAGGCTATCCTCTTACCTGGTCCGGAAAGCCCAGACGACGCTCCGCTCAGGGGGACGTATCTCAGAGTAGTTGCCGAGGAGTCTTTGATCACCCACTCGATGGAGAAGCTACCGATCGATCCGATGAGTCCGAATCCATTCTCGACATTCGAAAGCGTACCCGGCTGAACAAGGATTTCCGGATCGAATTCTCCTCCCGGAGGCACGAATCCCTCGTCCAGAATGGTGATCGTCATACCCAGTCCGACGAGTCGTAACTGGGACAGAGCCAGATGCGCATTGAGGGTATCCCGGTCTCGTTTAAGATCCAGGCGAAAAGAGAGCGAATGCTGTGACTCTGAAAACTGATTGGGTGCGACGTATGGCATCCGGAAATCGAGGAAACCCAGATCTCCGAATTCCAGAAATCGATACCACTGTTCAATCTCATACGGTAACGAGTCTACATCGTGCCAAACGAGTTCTTGAGAGCCCGTAATGTTGAATCCAATCGGCGAGATGGCTTTCGTGACGACCTCCTCGAACACCTCGGCGCTCGGGAGGCGCGGGATCGTCGTTTCGGCGCTGGTTACGAGTTCCGAGTCGGGTGAGCGCACTTCGATGCGGTACGTATGGGTGGGGCGAATGCGCAGGTGGGCGTGGAAAACATGTCCTATGTTACCGTCGGAAAACGTGACGACCGAGTCTTCCCACTGGATCGTTTCGCCGGTGTCCAGATCGATTGATTTTACGTCAACGTTCACTTCACTGCGGCTCGTCCGGTTAAGAATCGGTCGTATCGGGATGACCCGTACGAATTGTTCGGTCCGATTCATGTCCAGTGTACCCCAGAGCGTAAACCGGCGGTCGCTCTCAAGGATCGGACTGACCGAGTCTTCGCAGCCCGCCAGTAGAAGGGGCGACGAGACGGTCAGGACGAGAAGAATGTATTTCAGAAAACGCATGGTTGATGGTCGCAGTCGGCGATCGTTAGAATTCAAATTTCAGGCCGAACGACGGAATCAGTGGCAACTGGTTGAGCTGGCGCAGCGTGAACAGATCTACATAGAAGAGATTTTTCCGGTTGTAGGCATTCGTTAAGCCTGCCTGCAGCGTGAGTTTCGTTCCGGAGACCAGCGAAAATGTTTTATCCAGCGAAACGTCGAGCCTGTGATAGTCCGGCAGTCTACCCCGGTAGGGCTCGCCGTACAGGACGCGCGTCAAACCGGATTCCTCAAACATGTCGGTCGGTCCGTCCATAAGAATGAACTCGTCGAATCCAAGAGCCTCGCTAAACGGCAGTCCCGAACCGTACTGCCAGCGAATGCTGAAATGGAATCCTTCGAAGCGAAGCGTGCCGACTGCATTGACCTGATGGCGTCTGTCGTGGGGCGGCGAGAACGCGATGTCCGACGAACCGAACCAGAACTGAATGGATGCATCTCCGGCCACGTATTCGACCTCGGAGTAACCGTAGTTCAGGAAGCCGTAAAACGGTCCGGCAGTGATTTCGAGTCTGGCGTCATACCCGATTACGGTTCCGTCGGCGGACTGGAATTTCGTCGTGAATCTGGGAAACGCCGTCCACTCGGCGATGGACAGGTTTGAGAGTTTCTTGTAATAACCTTCCATCGCAAAGCGGAGCGCAGAGCCCATTCGGATCTGATATCCGACGATGGCATGTAAGGCCTCCGGGACTTCACCTTTCGGAGAGTTTGTCCAGGCCGTAAACACATCTCCCGCGTCACGGCGATCGGCCAGGCCGATGACTTCCTGATGGTACATACCCCCCGCGGCGCTGAACCGGTGGATCCCGATCTCATAGATGAGCCGCACTCGCGGTTCCACAAAACTCACACCGACACTCGGGAATGATGCAATCCGGATTCCAGGTTGGAAACGAAAATTACTACTGGTTCCCAACTCCGTTTCGAAATAACCACCGACTTCCGTGACGAATTCCTCTTCATCCGAGATGTTCTGGAAGGCTCCGCCGAGTCTGCTCTGAAGCTCGATGGCATTGAGGTAGATACCCCAACGCAGGTCCGCTGAGCCCATGAAGTGGGTCAGGTTGGTTGCGAAACTGAACTGTGACGCTTTCGATGTTCTGGCCGGATTTGTCTCTTTTCCGAACGTGTTCTCGACCCTCGAGTTGGACAGGAGAATCTCCGCCTGCACCGGGAGCGCGGTTGGAAGAAGGAGATACCTTACTCCGAAAGCCTGATTGCGCCATATGATCTGGTCAGACTGATCGTTGCCTTCTTCCGCCGCAAGCGGATCGATGGTGCCCCGATCGTAGGTCTGGATTCCCGTAAAAGAGAGCTGACTGTTCGAGGTCAGATTCGCATGAATCTTCCCGAACTGATCGCTGAAAGCGTAGGGCACGGGCTCCGAGATCAGTTTTTCAATGCCCTGGTCGATTACCGACATGCGCCCGGAAAGCAGAAAGGAAACTCGACCGGGAATGATGGGTCCCTCCAGGCGTACGGCGCTGACGAACGGAGCAACGGATATGTCGCCTTCGAACCGCCGCTTGTTGCCATTCCGTGTGGCGACGCTGATCACGGATGACAATCTACCGCCGAATTTTGCCCCGAATCCTCCTGCGTAAACCTCCACGACGTTGATGATGCTCGACGGGAACGCGGAATAGAATCCAACCAGATGGAAGGGCTGAAAGAGCAGTATTCCGTCAATCAGGACAAGGTTTTGTGTGGGTTCACCTCCTCGGACAAAGAATTGTCCACCCTGGTCTCCAACCGAGACGACGCCCGGCAGGGTCGTCAGATAGTTGACGAGGTCGCCCGAAACGTCCGGTGCCGGAATCAGGTCGATATCCTGAGGCCTGACGGTCTGGAGACCAGCTATGACACCTGCCGCGCCCGCGCCTTCCCGTTCACCGACGACGATGACCTCTTCAAGGTCCAGCGTCTCGAATTCGAGTGACATATTAAGGGAAGTAATTTCTGCGGCAATATCCAGTGTATCGGTAAACGTCCGATAGCCGATATACTGTGCTCGGACAACATACCGTCCCGGCGTGATGGGTGTGATGACATACAGGCCCTCGAAATCCGTCGAAGCTCCCTGAAAGGAGCCGTCGGCTGCCGTAAGAATAACGTTCACACCCTGGAGTGGCTCTGCGTCCGATGCGTCGGTTACATATCCGCGCAGCATGCCGTTCTGTGCGTGAGCATGGAAGGATGCGCCGAATAGAGTCAGAATGAGGAGTGTTGCCTTGAGGAGCCGCCTGTTTGTGCCGGATTCGTCGGACGATGGATAAGTCGATTTTGACATTATGGAAGGCTTAATGCAGTCGTCTCGCAACGAACCACCGATGTTACGATCTAACAGGCGCCAAAGAAAGGGTCAAACCGAACACCTCGAAAATGATCGCGATCTCTTCAGACTGGGATTGGGAATTACCGCCTACACGATCATCAATCTACCGATATCTCCAGCGTGATCTCAGGATGCGTGTTCGGGGCCGTAACTACGTTCAGTACCTCGAATGTCAGAGAGAGTGAGGAGACCCTTTCAATCGTCTTGACGTCGATTCTCGTGGTGTGGTGTGGTTCGAGCGTCAGTACGTCCGAAGAGGCGTGAAAGGTGAATCCGCTCTTATTGTACAGTATATACTCGACGTCCGACGTATTCTCGATGCTTACCGACAGCACCGATGAGTCTCCGATGTAAGCTGTTTTCGTCACGGTTAATGAGGCGTGGACGAGTGGAACGACGAATTCTTCTCTTCCGATGAGTGTGTTGTTGAACCAGACAGCCGTTCTTCTCTCTTCGAGACCTTCCTTTATTCCGGCCGCCGAGCGCTCCGTTGCGAATACGAGTGTGATGGGTCGGTGCCCTCCCTCCGGAACCTTGTATTGCCAGTCGATCAGCCCGTGGATGTCGGACGTACCCATGATCGTGAGGTTGTAATCGAGGGCGATCTGCAGGGCCTCGTCCGAGTACGTCACGTCGTTGACGACTTCGATTCCGTCCAGGAGGCCTTCACGGATGAGCCGAATGTGTAAATCGTCCAGCGTCGCGATGCCGTTCTTCTGCTGAGAGATCCAGTTCGGATGGTTCCAGAACGTGAAGGCGCCCTGGCGGTCGGCTTCCTCGAAGACTGCCACGGGATCATCCATCAACAGCCGATTTGCATCTTCGATGAATATGGCGTTCGCATGTCCAGGGGGCATGTCGCGCGTGATCTCGGATCCACGAACGATGATGAGTCCGCTTTCGCCTGCCGACTGTACTGCGATATCGTGAGAACGATTCCGGTCCGGATGCGAGATGTCATCCTTGTGTGGCTGGTATTCCAGATGCTCGGTCAGAGAGATGGCATCGATACCGTCACGCAGTGCCTCCTGTACGCGGATATTCGGCCATACGCTTCCGTCCGAAAAGACCGTGTGGATATGCAGGTCGCATTTAAGCGTCACGTATCCGGGCACATCAGGAAATTCGATAATGCGCTGGGCTTCGTGCGAATTCTGTGCTCGGGCCGCTAACGGCCCCAGCAAGACGAAAACGAGGAGAATAAATCGGTATTTCATGAAGGTGTTTGAGGCTTGAGCTGCGAAGTGTCGTGGGTTTCTGTTAAATGACCCATTTCGGAAAGTAAGTCGTTCTAAAGATACTGAAGAGACCGACGACGAGCGGTGTCAAGCAAGCTCGACAGAGACTTCGACCGACTTCTGACCTTCCACCGGTCATGTACCGAAGCTGGGCGTACAGAAACAGAACGACGCCAAGCATCTCCATGCCCTCTTCAGCCATCGTCGACATGTAGTAGGCTAGAGAATCGGCGGGAATCGGATCACCGACGATCTTCATTCCGATCACACCGCCGATGTAAATGGCGCCCCCGGCGACGGCCCGTATTCTCGTCACGTTTCTCTGTCTCTCATTTTCCCTCCCGCACATATTGACTGGCGCCGAAATCAGATATATGTTAAACATATATTCTGCTTATGATCCCTGGACTTGAAGCATACATCCCCATTGTTGATTGCGGACCGCGGGTCCGAGGCGCATGTTCGCCCATCTTCATTGTCGCAGCTGGTTTTCTTTTCTCGCCGGAGGCTCGGGGCCGGAGGCTCTGGTCGCACACGCCCACGCGCAGGGCGTGCGTGCGCTCTCGCTGACCGACGTGAACGGTGTTTACGGGATTGTGCGGTTTCAGAAGGCCTGCCATATGCTGGGCATCAAGCCGCTTTTTGGGGCTGAGGTGACAGTCGAAGGGGCGCCGCTCGTCCTCATCGCGGCCGATGAGGAGGGCTTTTCCAATCTGAATCAGTTACTCACCGCTGCGTACCAGCGGGAACGGGGAGACCCGCAGGCAACGCTCATCGAACTGATGGACCATGCCGCCGGGCTCTTCTGTCTGACCGGCGCCTACGGCAGCCGGTTGTGGGAGCTCCTCGATACGCACCGCAGGGAAGCGGCCTTCCTCTGGATCCAGCAGCTACACTGCGGTTTCGGAGATCGCCTCTCGATTGAAATCGCGACGCATCTTCGGCCCCGTGCCGCCGCCGCACACCCCGCACGAGTATCTGCACGCGCGTTGCCGGGAAGCTTTCGAGCGGCGGTATCCCGGGAAGCAGGAGAGCGTGGCTGAGGCCCGGCCGAGTGATCTGGCCGAGCCACGCGAAAAGGGGAATCGAGAGGCGTCCGGCAACCGCACGCTTCCCGAAGATCCCCAGCGCCGGCTCAGGGACGCCGCCGCCATGCGTCTGAGGGCCTCCGCACAGCTTAAGAAAGAACTTGATGTGATCGCCAAACTCGATCTGGACGAGTTTTTCCTCGTAGTGCACGAGATCGTCAAATACCTCCCAGGTGAAGTCGGGAACGTTGGCGAAGGTGACGAACAACTGGTCGAGTGCGCCGCGCATCACTTTCTGGTTCTTGGCGTCAACTTGACCTTTCACGCTCATCGCAGCGAGACGATGCCACATCTTTGTGTTGCCGGGGCACAGCTTGGCCACGCGACTGAGGTACCAAATGCGCTCCTTCGCCGTGAGCGACTCCGTGGTGAGCAACTCAGGATAGGCGCGCATAATAAGGTTGGCCTGCCGCTTGGCACGCCAGTCGAGACCCGC
>JACZYK010000129.1 GCA_022571135.1 Bacteroidota bacterium | reverse complement strand
CACGTCGTCGACCCCTGCGTCCTGTAAACTGGTCACCGCAGTATCGAGGATGTAGAGTGCACTATCCAGATATACTCGCCGCGTATCGGGATCATCGGAATTCAGCCCGATCCCCGCATAGGTTTCTACAGCCCGGCGAAAATTCCGGTCAGAGCCGGTCGGAAAGGTGGGTGTACACTTCAGAATCCAGCGAAGGTAAGGGAGAGCCGTTTCGTAGCTTTTGTTTTTGTAGTCCTCTGCATAGAGGCTGTAATTCATCCGAATCGTATCGTCATCGTCGGTGCAGATCCCCTGTGCGTAGGACTTTGTAACGGCGCCGCCGAGCACCAAACCGATAATGAGGAACGCCAGTAGACCGGTTCCTTTTCTATGTTCAAGATCAACAAGTCCACATTTCATGGCGTATGAATCCAGTTTCAATCGTTTATGCATAATCAACATAAAACCCGTGAGCCTCATCGTAGTTTCCTCTGGATGAACCAACGCTCGCCAAAATTAAGACTCACGCCAAAACGAATGTAACGGTCTTCAATGAGTCCGTTGTCTGTCGTCCCGCGGCGTCCTACATCCAGGTTCATATCAATGCGCGTGCCAGGAATGAGAGTAGGAACGCTTATCCCTCCGGTTACACCGATAGAGTTGATCTTCGTACTTGGTTCGGGAGATACGTAGGACCGGTCCGCATAGAAACCGAGTCGAAATGTCATGGCCCGGAAGAAACCGGAAAACTGATCTCGCGCGCTCGGAAAGAATTCCGCACCCCCGGAAAAGCGGAGACGGTCATCGAAAGCGCCCGCGCCGCCAGGCGCATATCCGGGAAAAGCCAGATCGCTCTTGAATGCCGACCACTCCTCGAAAAATATGTCGGCAACGATCGTCCAATGCCGGTTCGGCTGATAGGCGATGCCGACGCCGATGGACTTCGGCAGATCCACGTTTCCTTTGAGATTCGTTTTGAGAGTATCGACTGCCTCACTCTCTCCGACCGTAAAGACACGATGAGCGGACAGCGTAGTCGGAACTGAAAAGGTGGCGCCGACGGAAAAAGCGTCGTTGGCCCCAAAAAGTCGTGGCCTGGAAAATCGGATCCCCAATGTGGCCGAGAACCCACTCAGACGGGTCGATTTGACGATGTGAGAATCGACGAATCGGATGCTCTCGAACGTGGTTCTCTGCGTCTCCTCAATGATTCCGAAAACAAAGTCCGCACTTGCACCGATTCCAAGGGAGTTGCCTATTCGATATCCGAGGCCGGCAGATAGTTTATGCAGGCCCCCGTTGCCGCGAAAACTCGTGATGAAGGGCTCCTGTGTGCCGTCTTCGGGATCCGACACGATCGTACCGTGACTGTCGACACGATAACTCACTCGGGTAAACGGTGTGAAAGAAAGTCCAAACCCAAACTTGTTGGGTTTGAGCGGGAAGGCGAACTGGATGGCATTCAGGTAGCCAGAGGCCAGTTTGCTCGAATCCTCATTGTCCGCTGATTCGGTCACGGTTTCGTAGTTTATTCCGGCCGAGAAGCGCGTAAAAATCATATCCCCGAAGGAGGCCGGATTGGCGAAATTCACGTAGTTGATGGAGCCGAATGCAACTCCCCCTCCACCCATCCCCTGACTTTTCGACGAGAAGAACGAAGAGCGGTCACCTAGTCCAAACCGGGAGTATATCGAGCCATCCGTAAGGCTCTGTGCTATGGCAGTCTGCGTTGTAACGCCCGCGATTACCCAGATCAGTAAAGCACTGAACAGACATTTTCGATAGGAGACGGAATGTGGATGAACAAATCGCATGGATTAATTCACGGAGGTAACGGTGAGGAGGATACGAGGTGCGGTCTCACCGCTTCTCTGCAGAAAGAGGACATCAAGGGAATTCTCGCTGACGGGTGCAACGATTTCAAATCGTTTCCATTCGCCTATGTCTTTGACGATGTTTTGCACGGCGTTATTGAGGGATTCATTTTCGAACGAGATGAGCCCATCTGATTCGATGAGTCCAAAGCCGATGGGTACGCGATGGTCGTCATCTCCCGTAATGGCGATCAGAAAGACTGACGCGAGAGACGGCCGAACAAATCCGGACGGAGTAGTCAGATCAGGCGCCGCGGTATTCAAATGAATGACGGAGCGGTGTATGACATTGTCCGACAGATCTTCTCTTGTCAACTCAAATGAAAGATCAACGGTCGCATCCGATCCATCCTGAAGTAAAATATACTCGGACGGGGTTGGCAAGGGATCTTTGGAGAAAGTCGTCAGCAGTTCGGTTATCTGGAAATTGACCGTGTCGCCGGGCACGGCCACCCGCATTATGCTCTGGAGGTGACTGAAACCCACCACAGCATTTCCGTCTACGAACTGGATCTGGAAGCCGTGAAAAAGTTCACCGACGTCATCCCGCCTGAAAGTAGCATTGTTGGATGCAATCCAGGACGCAGGTATGTCAATCGAAACGGTGCCCGGAACGGGCAAAAACGAAAACTCGACTACCGGACTGCCTGCGTTCAGAACCGTGTTCGCTCTCGCTCCGGTTGACGTCCAGTCTCCGGGCATATCCAGCAAGCGAAGAGTGAGCGGGGTCAGTGTGTCACCATACACATAGTCTGTTTCCAGCCTGAGTTCCATGGACGAAATCGTCCCGTTCTTGAAGTCATCACTCATCGAGGACGACTGGACAAAATCGATGTAACCGAGCGCGGTTATGCTTCCCAGAGCCGGATCGTCGACTCGTCCTGCAAGTACGCGGGATGCACCGGACTCTTCATCGGTAAACAGTGGGCCTCCCGTGACATCAGGATCCAGGCTGGACGCGAACGTCGAGGCTTCGAGCCGAACAACTTCAGGTTCTTCCGCCTGAACGTCGATCAGGCCGATACCCACATTGGTCGGGTCGTCTCCGCATCCGACAAGCAGGTATCCGGAGATCAGCAGTAGGGCAGTAAACCGAAAGCGGGGAGTATTCATTCTGGCGACTCGGGTCTGTTAACGTTACCCGGCCCTTTTACAGGCGGCTTCAGGGCGCTTTCAGGTAGCATTAACAGGCCTTAAAGGGGAGTATTTACGGCGGAGAGTTTCACGGGAAAACGATCGACCGAAACGATTTCGTACTTCACTTCGAGATCAAATAAATCCCCGAGGTCAAATGAAAACCCCAAAGACTGAAGTCGATGGGGTTTTCGCGAGCGCCGGTTGAATGCGCCGAGTGTGTCAGAGGTTTCAACGACATGAGGTAAAAGGAAGTCCTCGTGACCCTATGCGGGCACACCGCTCATCGCCTGCTCATAAATCGCAATGACCGCATCCTTTTCGGCCCCAGGCTCCTCCGGAAAGGCCGGCTCGTCGGATGTTCCTGTCATGGAAGCGGGAAGGATGACGGCGTTGGCAAAGGAGCATCCGATTTCAGTCGGATCGGACCCGATGAGGTTGTCGTTTTCTGTAAGGCTTAGCGACTCGATGTGTCGTTTCTTGAGACGCGCATCGAAGGAAACCGTCTCGGGGGTATAAATGATTTTACTGTCTTCGAAGAGAGGGTCCGAACCGAATTCTGTTCGGAGAACATACGGTACGAATCCACTAATCCAGCCGAAGGCATGCACGATATCCGGTTGCCATCCCAGGTTCCGAATCGTGCGAATGACGCTTCGAGCGTAGAATGCCGCGCGGTCCAGGTTGTCTGGAAACAGCTTTCCGGAACGGTCGGCGAATATCCCCTTCCGCTTGAAGAAGAAATCGTTATCCATGAAATAAACCTGGAGTCGAAGACCCGGGATCGATGCCACCTTGACCTTCAGGAGTTCCGTGGTATCTCCGAGAACAATCTCGCTTCCCGAGAGGCGAATGACCTCATGCAGGCGATTTCTTCTCTCACTGACGGTTCCGTAGCGCGGCATCATGATTCGCGTCTCGTAATTTCCCGTTTCGTGAAGAGCCTCGGGAAGTGTCCGGACGAGCATTGCGATCTCAGACGTATTTGAAAAGGGGGCTACCTCACCGGAAATAAAGAGAATCCTCATCGCGTTAATCCTTCTTGTGCGGGTGTAGTGGGTTTAGCGAGTATTACGATTGGCCCGGCACCCAGGGAAGCGTTATGCGATACACCGCATTTCGCTGACGTCCCTGACTCCCGGACGAGTGACGTCTAAACGCCGTGGTTAAAGAAATATTCAGGGTGTTATTCTAAAAAATGTACGACACACCGAACTATCACAATTTAGCAATATGTCACTGTTTTTTCAAGATTACGGACGAATCGCGAGTCGGGGATAACTTCGTCGAAAAGTCTACTTCTGGAATAAGCCTTCGGAACGCTGCTGCAATAGATCAAAATAGCGCCGAATAAGTTGTTCGAAATCAGGAGCATATCCGCTATCGAGAGCGCGGAACAGATCTCTGCGCAGCTTTTCAATCTTCTCGGAGGGGGAGAGTTCGGCAGGACTTTCACGGTCGAACATCTCACCCGTACGGCTCTCTCTGCTGCGGTCTATTCCTCGCTCCTGGAGTGATCTGCTCGCCTCCAGCAATCGGGTTAATATCTGTCGCTGACGCTGTATAGTCCTTCTGCTTGTCCGGCCTTGAGTCAGATCCTCGATGGATTCGAGCATCTGCTCCGCAATTCGATTTAGATCTCCCAGGATATTGTTTCGTGCATTGCGTTCTCTACTGAGTTGCTTCAGCTCACGCCTGATCTTATCCTGCTGCCCTCCGAGCTGACGAAGTCTTTCCATCATGTCAGACGTCAAACGATTTCCCTGGGCGTCGTTGAGCAGTTGCTGGATCTGTTGATTGAGTTGCTGTTGTTGCTGTCCGAGGTTTTGCAGCTGTTCCAGAATCTGCTGCAAAGACGGGCTTCCGCTTCCCGACCCCTGAGCGTTCATCATCTGGCTGAATAGCTCCGAAAGAATCAATGCGAGTTCGTTGAGATGGGTCATCGATCCCTTTTGATGACCCGTGGCTTTGTGAACATCTCGGCCGGCGATGGCTCCGGTCGACAGACGCATTTCTCTCAGCGCATCACCAGTGTGCTTTTGGACTGACCGAGTCATCCGTGGTATGTCTTTTGCGATATTCTGGAGTGAGTCTGCAACCATCGAAAGTCCTTCCGTCAGTTGAACCTGGCGTTGAGCGGAGTCGCGAAGCCGGGGACTTTCAGGGACCATTTCGGCCACCTCGGAGCGAAGATCTTCCTGGCTTTCGCTGAGCGTAAGGATATCCTCGAGAATGGATCGAAGACCGGCCAGATTCAATTCCATTTGCCGGCCCCGCATGTTCATCTGCATCCGGCCGAGCTGACTCTGCAAGTTTTTCAACTGCTGTTGCATCCGCCGTTGACCCTTCTGTGCGTTGTCGAGGTCCTGTTCACGGAGTTGCCGGGCGTTTCGGTTCATCTGCTCCGGCAGTACCATGTCCTTCGTATCCTCTTCCAGATCCCGCATCCGATCGACAGGCGCTCTTCTCAACTCCTCCATATTCTGTCTGATTTTCTCGAGTTTCTGCTCGAGATCCTGCATGTCCTTCGCTGCCTGTTCCTGCTCTCTCGCCAGTCTTTCTTCGGTAGTCTTGTGTTCATCCTCGAGTCTCGCAGTCTCTTCTTCCAGTCGCCGTTCGAGGTTGGCGAGATCTTCGGCTCGGAGCGCGGCTTCATTCAGGTCCTTTTGTATGCGTACTTGTCTGAATATCTCGAGCGTGCGTTCGAGACGCTGCTGATACATCTGCTCGTTGAATTGAAAATCTTCGAGCGCTTGCTGCATCTTAGCGAGATCCATGTTCTGGATCGATTCTTCGAGTTTTCGAAGAGCATCCATCAATTCCGGGCTGTTTATCTCGTCAACGACCTCCTGTAGTTCCCGAAACATCTCAAGCGTCTCTTCAGAAACGAGGTTGTATTTGGCCATCTGGTTTGTCAATTCCTCGATCTGCTCCGAAAATTTGTCGACGGAGGACTCCAAACTTTCCTGCTGATTCTGCAGTTGCTCGAGGCGTCTCTCATCGTGCCACTCTGCCTCCGGCTTTCTTCGAAGATCCTCCTGGAGTTTCTCGAATTGCTCTCTGATGCGTCGGGCTTCGTCGAGGAGCTCGTCGAGCGTTTCATCTGCTTCATCCTCGGCCGACTCCAGCGCCCGGTATTGCTCGGCGAGGGACGGAAACTGAAGCGTGTACGTATCGGTGGATGCAGGTTTAAATCCAAGGAAGCCGTCATTATCCCAGATGCGGACGAAGTACTCGATGACGTCGCCTGGTACAGGGTCCAGACTGCTCTGACTCTGCATCTCCCAGACATAGTCGATCTTCTGGTCCAGCACGTACGGCTGCGATAAAGGCAGAGCGATCGAGGAGAAGTCATCGTCAGGAGTACCGAATCGGGATTCGGCCAGGCGATAAAATAACCGGACCGATGAGAATCCGAAATCGTCGGATATTCTGATTCTGAAAGGCGCGGCGACGGATTCGGTCAAAAGGCTTTGCGGTTCCGGCGAGACAAATACAACCGATGGTACATCGTCGTCGATGGCGTCGATCTCATAAATGATCGGATCACTGTTGGCGACGCTGTCCCTGCCGATCAGTTCAATCCAGTAACGGGCATCCCTCACAATCAGGAACGAAACGTTTCCGCCAATATCGGTGAGGGTCATCGGTAGCCGATCCCCGGACTCGAAGACGAGATCGCCTGAGATGGTTTCGGTACCACCAAGAATTGTGCGAATGGTTACACGGGTTCCTCTGAGTGCAGCGATATCACCTACGTTTGTATCCAGACTCTGATCGGGCAGCCTCGTGTACGATGGATACTCGATTAATACGTCGACACCCTGGACAATGGGTCGCTCGACCACAGCGATCAGATACCAGTCGGTGGAAACAGGAGTACTGATGACCCTATAGTTCAGCGACTGCCGAATACCCATAAATTCGTACGAAAAAACGCCATTGGTATCCGGTTCGAGTTTAACGGACTGAACCCTGATCTCGTCGAGAATTCTGTACTCGACAAAGACCTGATCGGGTGAGGGATACCCGTCGATATGAGCTGTGACACGAACGGAATCTCCCTTTATGATTTTGACATCGCCCGGCGTCAAATTTATCGAGAACGGTGCGGGTTCCTCGAACGTGCTCATGGGAGAAAGCAGCCTGGAAGAGGCTCCTAAAAACAAGCCGGGTGCAGAACCTGCTAAGACGAATATGGCGACGAGCGGCAACGCAGTCATCCGAGCGAACCGCTTTGCTTTCCCAAGGTTGGCAATCTTTTCGAATGGAATCGGCTGAATAGCCTCTCCCAGACCCCGAACGGCTTTATCCAGGAGGTCGTTCGGGGCAGAGCTGTGGGCGCCATCGGCCAGCTGGATGAAATTGACGAGGCGATCGCTTATTTCCGGAAATACATTCCCGATTCGTCTGGCCACGCTGATTTCGTCGAGTCCGCCGA
>JACZYK010000002.1:14462-30997 GCA_022571135.1 Bacteroidota bacterium | reverse complement strand
AGAAAAAACTGGAGACCTATCGCTCACACGATATCGAACCGAGTGAAGGTACGGCGGTCGTTTTCGCCGAGGGGCCGTCCGTTCTTCGATCCAAGGTCGAGTCGTGTATCGAGGCCATCGACCGTTACCTGCAGGCCCCTGAGACGAAAGGCGAAGACAGGAGCCCCTCGGGCGTTGACAGGCCTTAATAGAGATTGTCCGGATTCAGCACCATGCACAAGTCCATTCGAGTACGATTTCTGGGAAAAGACTACACCCTGCGCGTTGAAGGAGACGACGAGCTCGCCACGCTGGAAATGGCTGCATTTCTGGAAAAAAAACTTCAGGCATTCAAGGCTGCCCATCCGGAACAATCCGACTTGACGACAGCGATCATTACGGCGCTCGCCGTTACTGAAGAACTGTTCGTCGAGAAGAGTTCCAATATGGATCCAGGCGACGCCGTCAATGCCCAGTTGAAGAAGATGGAGAAGGTACTCTCGGACGCGCTGCTGTCCAGATAGTGACCAGCTTGATTAGCCAGAGGAATCTACGTATATATCAGCGGGCACTACCCCGCATCGTTCGCCATAGTAAGAACCTAACACTTACGTTTCGGGAGCCATCCTTCAAATTTAAACAACAGGCCCCAATCCATTTTGGATCCATGCAACGCAGGGCCGGAGAAGTCGGAAGAATTTGAGCAGGCGCCCAGTTATGATATGAAGAGGTTCTTCATATCCGTCGTTGCGGGATGGTGCTTTTTTATGCCCCTGTCCGATTTGTCCGCCTTAGAGACATTCGGCTGAATTGCGGAACCTGCAAGGGCATTTTGTATACTCACTTCGGTTCCGAGCGGAAATACCCGCATATTTTTCCCGGGAGTGTGCCCCGTACCTGACCCTGTACCTGGGAGTGTGCCCAGTACGTGGGAGTGCGCCTTGGTAGGCGGATATAGACCGCCGGAACAACTGCCACTAAACGACCGAAACGATGGAATCCACCCCATTAGGATTCCTGGTTGCTGTCGTCGCGGCGCTCGCCTTTGGACTCGGAAATGCTGTAGATAGATTTCTTCTTAAACGGGTCGGACTTAGTCAACTTACCGATGCCCACGCCGAGCAACTGGCGGTGGATATCGCGA
Source organism: Bacteroidota bacterium (assembly GCA_022571135.1). Lineage (GTDB taxonomy): Bacteria > Bacteroidota > Rhodothermia > Rhodothermales > UBA10348 > JACZYK01. The sequence continues at coordinate 29,874 of JACZYK010000002.1, read as the reverse complement.
AGAATATTCAGGGAGAAATGCAGTATCCGGGCCAGATCAAGGTCACGGTAATCCGTGAAGTCCGGTCGATCAGCTATGCAAATTGAAAGAATTGGAGTCCTTCCGCGAATGTGATCCGTCGTCGACATACTGATTATGCTCGATCAGTCTAAGGTTTTGGAAAGATCCGCTCAGGATCCACTAATTAAACGTGAAAATAGACGTATCCTGAGCTCGGGAATACGACCTCGGCGCGCCGCATACGTATCTTAACATATCAGACAGTCATCCAAACTACAGGACCATGATCGGAACAGTAGGAAAGCTTCTTATTCTCGTTTCGTTCGTTGCCGCAGCCGCCTCGGGAATCGCTTATTTCAGGGGATCTTATATGGATACGCGAAATCGGGTCTGGAGAAAAATAGCCCGTCCCGCGTGGACCGTCATGACCGTCGCATCGATAAGCGCCTTCGGCATATTGATGTATCTGTCGGTGACCTATCAGTTCCAGTACGCGTACATCTACGACAACACGTCGCTGGACCTGGAGCTGAAATATCGAATTGCGGCGACATGGGCGGGTCAGGAGGGCTCATTTCTCCTGTGGATACTACTGAACGCTCTGGTAGGTATGGTTGTGATGCGGTTGGTGAGAGATTTCGAAGCACCGGTGATGGCCATAATCGCTCTCTGTCAAGTCTTTCTGATCGGGATGATCGTGGGCCTGAACGTTGGGGCGCTCGACATCGGGGCCTCTCCCTTTGCGACGCTGGCCGAAAAATTTCCGACCGCCCCCATGATCCAGGCCGGTATCACTCCAACGGATGGCCAGGGCCTCAATGACCTGCTCCAGAATTACTGGATGGTCATTCACCCGCCTATCCTGTTTCTCGGATTCTCCACCATGATCGTTCCTTTCGCTTTTGCCGTTACGGCACTCTGGAAGAAACGGTACACGGACTGGGTTCGACCTGCACTTCCGTGGGCGCTGATTGGCGTTCTGTGCCTCGGTGTCGGCATCTCGTTGGGAGGATACTGGGCATATATCACGCTGTCGTTCGGTGGGTACTGGGCATGGGATCCCGTCGAGAACTCCTCGCTCGTTCCATGGATCGTGGGCATCGCCGCACTACACACGATGATCGTGCAAAAGCGCAGCGGGCACAGTCAGAAAGCTGCGCTATTCCTGACTATTCTGGCGTATCTCTTGGTGATCTATTCCACGTTTCTGACCCGAAGTGGCGTTCTGAGTGACATTTCGGTCCATTCCTTCGTCGACCTCGGTCTTTACAATCAGCTGCTCCTCTGGATACTGACGCTGGCCATCATCGGCTTCGGGCTGTTTTGGCTTCGATACAACGAGCTGCCGAAACCGGAGAATGAACCGGAAATGTTATCCCGAGAGTTCATGATTTTCGCCGGTGCCATGCTTCTGACGGCCATCGCCGCCGTCGTGATTCTCGGCACAAGCGCCCCGATAATCGGTCGCCTCTTTCGGAGCGATCCCTCCACGGTTCCGCTTGCCTTCTACAATAAGTGGACGCTTCCGATCATGGTAATACTGGTCTTCCTCGCCGGTCTGGGTCAGCTCTTCTGGTGGAATAAGATGAGCGTCGAAAATGTGAACAAGGTTCTGTTGAAACCGATCATTTTCGCGGTCGTGTGCACAATCATCGTGCTCCTTTTCACACCGTTCGCGGAGCGGACCGCCTCCCTGTCCGTCGCCGCGGCCGGCTCGTTCGAAACCATTAACAGGGCCTCCGTCTTCGGCGGTCTCGCTTCGTTCTGGAATCAGCACGGCATGGGAATTCTCTTGTTGCTACTTACTTTCGTTGCATTTTTCGCATTATTCGGAAACGGAACGGTCCTCTGGCGAATCGCACGGGGAAACATCCGCATGGCAGGTGGCGCATTCGCTCACGTCGGATTTGCCGTTATGGTTCTCGGAATTATCGCTTCGAGCGGCTTCAGCCGGCCGATCGTTAGCAATACGGGCGTTCAGATAGGAGATAGCCGGGATAATTTCGTCCTCGCACTCCACGAGACGCGATCCATCAACCGGTATACGGTAACCTATTCGGGCCATGGCATGAGCGACGAAGGACATCCGACGTACGAACTGGATTTCGTCGATCCCTCGGGGCGTTCGTTCTCGGTCGCCCCCGTCGTCTATAAGAGTAGTAAGGGACAGTGGATCCAGAATCCGGATGTAGTCACATTTATCGAAAAGGATCTTTTTGTCACGGTGACGCCGAATCTCATGTTTGGAGAAGGATCGGGTTCAAACGGTCTGCAGATCACAGTCGGCCGCGGAGATTCGACAGTGATCGGAGAGAACGAATACCTGATCCGTTTCGTCGATTACAAATTGGATGGAAACGAGGCGTTTCATACCGACTCAACCGAAGTGGCCGTAGGTGCGACGATTCTGGTTACGAACGTCGCCACGTCCGAGACACGCGAGATCAACCCCGTGTATCTGATCATGCGGGATCGATCGATCAATTTCGTTCCGGAACGCATCGACGAGTGGGGACTTTCGATCGCATTCACCGGGATGAACGTCGATAACGGTTCCATCCACCTGGATATCCAGGGCGCCACGACGGGTCCGGAGGACTGGCTGGTCGTGCAGGCGTACGAGAAGCCGTTCATCAGCCTCGTCTGGATCGGTATCATCATGTTCTCCTTCGGATTCGGGATCGTGATCTACCGCCGTAGTGTCGATGTGCGAATCGCCAATCGCCGGGCGGACAGAAAAGCATCATAAGAGAACCGGAGGTGTACTGCCCCCTCGTGCACTCATGACTTTTAGGAGACGTCGGATTGCGACGCCGTAAAAGACCCGGTCTATCGGATCCGAGTTTTCTTCCACGAGCTTCAAGAACAGGCTCAGTCTGCCGATACTTGGACATATCGTGTAACTGAAACCCTCTCGGGCGATCATCGTCTGACAGTGCACTCGAATATCGTCCATGCTGCGTATCCTCATCGCCGAAGACAACCCGATCAACCAGAAGGTGGTCACTCAAATGCTCGAGAAGATCGGGTATACGGCGGAAATCGTGGACGACGGCATAGAAGCCGTCGTGGCAGCGAGAAGGTGTGCTTACGATGTCATCCTGATGGATGTCATGATGCCGAATATGGACGGGATGGAAGCAGCCAGGCAAATCCGGGAGAATGAGTCTTACGAGCATCGGGCATACATCATCGCCCTCACGGCGAAGGCGACGGGAGCCGACAGACTGAAATGCCTGGATGCAGGGATGGACGACTACATCTCTAAGCCCTTCATGCTGGAGGTGCTACGGGAAAAGATAGAGACGGCAGCTGCTGCCTGTCAGCGGGGGGAATCGGAGGCGATAAACCGTAGCCATCTTCGCTCCTTCGTCGAAATGATAGGCGACGACGATCCTGCTTTCATACAGGAATTATTGACCGACTATCTGGTAGATGCCGAACGCATGCGGGTTGAACTGCACCGTGCGCTGGAAGAAGGCGATGCCTCTGCGATCAACCGTATCGGCCATACGCTGAAGTCGAGCAGCGCCGTATTCGGGGCGCTCTTGCTTGTAGACATCTGTGAGGACTTCGAGCAATACGGTGAGAGGGGCGATCTGGACAAAGTAAGAAGGCGCCTGTCACATTTTGACGCAGCGCTGCGAAACGTCCATAACGCACTGAGAAGGGTAGCGGAGACCGGCCTGGTCTGATCCTCACCTATCTCATGAGGATCATTTTCTGTGTGATGACTCCCATAGGCGTCTGGAGGCGGTAGAGATACATACCGCTCGGCAGATCATGAGCCTCGAACCTCACGCGGTGCTGTCCCGCTGCCATCGGGCCGTCGACGAGGAGGGCCACTTGGCGACCGAGCACATCGTAGACCGCAAGGCGGACATCATCCGGTCCCGGCAAACCAAACTGGATCGTCGTCGTCGGATTGAACGGGTTCGGATAGTTCTGCGACAGCGTGTAGTCGGCGGGGACTTCGGGTGAGAACTCGTCCTCGACGCCCGTCGAGAGAGCCGGTAATGGGAAGCTATAGATGTTCGGACCGTTGGTGGCGGCCACAAGCTTGCCGTCAGAGATGGCGATATCCATGATGTACTGATTCTTCAGAGCAAACTCTTCCAGTGCGATGGCCTGCCAGTTTAGCGACTTCCAGACACCGAATCCCCAAGTAGCTACGTACAGGACTCCGTTCACGTCGAAGGCGATATGACGGATCTCAGGCGGATTGGTCGGGAATGGGAAGCTGAAGTTCAGCCCGGTCCAGTTCTCGCCTCCGTCGGCCGAATGGAAGACTCCCTTTGCGGTACCGATGAAAAGCTCACCCGTAATCGGATCGAACTCGAGGTCGAAGATGTAGCCCGCGCCGGCGCCGAGACCGTTGCCTGCAGGCTTGATCCAGGTAAATCCGAAGTCACCAGGCGTCACAAACATAGAGTCACCGAACGTTCCCGCATAGACCGTACCCGGAATCGTCGGATCGGCTTCCAGGGACCAGGCCGTATCCGCGGAACCGGCCGGAAGCTGCGCTCCCCTGAGCCAGGTCACACCGCGATCATGAGAGCGATACGTATCGCCGTTGTTCGCCGAAATGAAGAGCGTCCCTGTAATGTCCTCGGTGATCGCGTAAATCTGTGCGAATCCGTCGGGTATACCGTCGGGAAGACCACCAGGGCCGCCGGAAAGGTCGGGCGACGACGACGTCCAGGACTTCCCACCGTTGTCGCTGAAATATAGGCCGTCGTTGCCCCAGGATGTCAGCCAGATCCTGCCGGCCGAGTCCTCGAAGAGGTCGGTCACGATGAGCGGCATCGGTGTCGTGCCGTTCGTAGGCAGGCCCTCGTGGCACGAGTACCACAGATTACCCAGGGCGCCATCCCAACCGACGGCTGAATTCGTCTCCGGCACGCGGCAAAGTACAGCGCCGGGCTGCCTCGGATCGACGGCACCGCCGAAGAGACCTACGATAAAGCGAGGTCCGGCTGCCGTCTGGAAGAACAGGGTCGCCTGGATCGGGGCCGACGCCGGGAATGGAAAGATCTCCAGAATTTCGAGCGTTGCGTCGTCATAGTTATTCGCTGACGTCCCCGTGTCACCGTTCAGGATGGAAGCCCAGTTGATGATGTCATCCGTCAGAACGGTGTTGACAATCACCTTGTACGTCAACGAGAGGGAGGCACCCGGTGCGAGGACACCCGCATCGATCTTCCACGTGTTCTTCTCGATCAGCGTTCCGTCTTCCACCAGTACGGACCCTTCCACCAGGCTTAGACGATGGTCGATTACATCCGTGATATAGAGATCCTCCGAGTTCGCGGAACTCCCATCATTGTTAGTCACCTTGACCTCAAAAGTCACCTCATCGCCTGCATGGGCACCGTCCGGAAAGTCCGTAATGGTCTTTTCGATTTCGACCTCTTCAGGACTGATCACACCGACCGACTCGATGTCGTCCCACGACACGGTCTCAAACCCGGTGATGCCGGACTCGGATTCTACGGTGTTACCAGGTCCATCACCATCCGCGACGATGGGCGCGGACGGGCAGGTGGGTGTAACATCGGCGCAGTCCAGGAAGAAGAAGTCGCTTGCGGCTTCGACTCCGCCCTCCACATTGACCGGGAAATCTTTGCTAGGCCGCACGATGAAAATGTCGTCTTTAGCACCGCCGACCAGCAACATGGAAAGGATCAAATCCGGCGCTTCCCCGTCTGTCGTAAACAGTGTGAACACATCTTCCTCGGCCGAGCCCTCGATAACGACGGTTTTCTTGTTGGCGAAATTGACGAGTTCGAATGTCGGGGTCGCACCGCTGTTCACCTGAATGGTTTTCTCTCCAAAAAGCTGCGGACCGTCGATAATATTGATCTCGTTGGTAGTGTCCGGCGCTGCGATGGTGAACGTACCGTTGACGATAATCAGATCGTCGATGGGCTCGAGGCCGGTAAATGTGATGGTCGTAGGCGTACCGCTCGGATCAAATACGATGGATCCGGAACCGGAATCGGTATGCGTAATCGTTTCGGTGGTCTCCTGTGCGGAGCCGCGAAGAACGATCTTGTCGAAACCGGCCTTTCCGTCGTACTCAATGAGCGTGGGAATGGGATTCCCGTTGTTGAAATCGATCGTCAGCAGGTCATTGCCACTCGTGCCGGCGACTACGAGCGTATCGATGGAGGATCCGGAGTAGAGCAGCTTCGCTCCTTCACGGACGTTCAGAAGCCCGTCGCTGTCCAGGGACACTTTGACACTTCCTGCGCTGCCTCCCTCAGTAACGGTCAGTTTGCTAGCGTCCAAATTCACGATCGTCGCGTCATCGTCGGAATTCGCTATGGCGCCGTCCGAACCCGTGTCCAATTCGAAATACGCATCCGTACCCGGGCCGAAGACGTTGGGTTCGAGTGATTTAAAAAACGGCTCTAAAAGATCCTCATCAATCGTGGCTTTACGATCGACGTTCACCACGTAGAGCGGAACTAGGACAAACGTGGTATCAATAGAATTGTCCTCGTTGACTCGGCTGTTACTCGTCTCGATAAGAATTCCTCCGTCGATCTGCGTAGAGCCGTCCCCGTACGTATTATCCTCGATCACGACAGCCTGATTGAAACGATCGGGGTCGTCGTCCTGGCCAACGATAATGGCCACACTCGGCTCCTTCGCCGTCGGATCGCTGATAGGCGGACTCTGATTCAATACATTCTTTCCCGCCGGAAGGGTTTTGAAGGTATTCCCGTGGATCCATGCGCCGCATTCATCCGGCACCGGGTCTTCGGGCGAGGAGGCCGTGCACTCGTCAGGGTCCGAACCGACGATGCTGAAAAGACGGATCGCATTCCCTGCTGAAATGTTGATACCGGTAAGAGCCTCGCCGCCTATATCGTGGATATCATTAAGATAGATATTGACCCCAAAGATGTCTCCTCTGCTACCGACGCTACCGCCTCCCAGAGCCCATATCCCGTGGGAGTGATTAAAATCGGAGCTTGGATTCTTCGCGCCGATGTCGTGAATCTCGTTGCCCGTGATGGTCCAGTTCGTAAACGCTCCATTAACGTAGATACCGGTCCACGTTACATTTCCTGAGCCCAGGTCGCCGATAATTTCCAGGCCGTCGATCGTGATGTTGTCGGCCTCGATCGAGATCGCGTACAACTCTCCAGAGGCATCAAGTACGGCTGATCCCGAGCTGCTCTTCAACGTAACTAGGTCCTTGTCTAAAACGAGAGGACCCTCTACACCCGTGATATTCGTAAGATTATACGTCCCAGCCGCGAAATCCAGCGTAACACCTGGAAGATAGGATGCAAAGCTGCCGCCGGTGATATCCAGCGCTATGTCGAGGGTACATAGGTCTGACGCTGAAGAGCAATCCTCATCTCCTGAGACGCTAGTTCCGACGAAGAGTGTCTGAGCATTCGCCGTGAATGCTGTCAGAATTACGATAGCGGCGAGTATTGTGGTAACTCTAAACTTCATTTTTTTCTTCGCTCCTTGCGAGGTAAGTAGCGTCTGGGGATAAATATTCCCTTTAAAAAGGCACCGAATGGCCGTTTCGACCTGTTTGAGGCGAGTCTGACTATTCCGGTTCTCCTTACTAAACGACCTTTTTCGGATTTTTTGCGCTACCTCGACGAATATTTTATTTTGTCAGAGCAGACAAAATGTGAGGGGATCGATAAGTAAAACAACTAACGGGCAAAAGCGCAACTCTTTGCAGGTCAATCCGATGGACTATCCGTGGGGAATAACCAGACGTTCGATGTCAGATTCGAGTCGCGCCGGCATGTCTATGCCGCGCTGAGAGAGAATTCCTGGCCAGACTCAGTCCACCCAGTCGGCCACGAATATGTTGGTGTCCCTCGTCTCGGTTCGCGAGGCATTTCTGTTTGAAGAAAAGACGAGCTTCGTACCGTCGAAGGAGAACATCGGAAACGCATCGAACGTGCCCGAATGCGTGATGCGCTCCAGACCGGTACCGTCCACATTGATCATGAAGACGTCGAATTCGCGGCCGCCGGCCGCCAGTGTATGGTGGTTCGTCGTGAAGACAATGCGCTCCCCATCCGGATGGAAGAACGGCGCCCAGTTCGCACCCGGAAGGTCGGTGACCTGGCGTGCGTTGTTGCCGTCGATGTCGGCGACGAATACGTTCAGCTGCGCAGGTTCCACGAGGTTCTGCTGGAGAAGTCCCCTGTAAACCACGGCTTTGTCCCCCACGGGACGGCTGGCGCGCCAGACGATCTGCTGAGAATCCCTCGAAAAGAATGCGCCCCCGTCGTAACCGAGCTCGTTGGTCAACTGTAGAAGATCACCCGATCCGATCTCGTAGCGCCAGAGTTCCAGGTCACCCGAACGGGTCGACGTGAAAATAATAAACCTGCCGTCGGGTGAGACCGTGGCCTCGGCGTCGTAGCCGGGGCCTCCGATTAGAAGTTCGATTCCCGTTCCGTCGGAGTTGGCGATATATATATCGTACGTTTCATGGATCGGCCATACGTAACGCCCCTGCTCGAACATGACGGTGGGTGGACACTCCCGGGAAGCCCCGTGGGTCGATGCGAAAAGGATTTTCTCGTCTCCCGGCATAAAATAGGCGCAGGTGGTCCGCCCGAGACCCGTTGACACCAGCTTGAAGGCGTCCGCGTCTCCGCGCCCGGTACCGCCCGGGTCCATGACGTAAATCTGATCGCACCCCTGAGTGTTGATCTTATCCCAGTCGCTCTGGAAAATGAGTCGGTCGTCGCCGAAGCTCCAGTACGCCTCGGCGTTATTTCCTCCAAAAGTCAGCTGGCGAATATTACGGAGGTGAGCCTCACCGCCGAACCGCAGCGAATCGGTTGCAGGATCGTACTCGGTCTCGACCGATCCCTGCCGGCACGCCGTGCTCAGAAGGACAAGCAAAAATGCTGTGAACACGAATCCTGAGCGGAGAGTCCGGGTTATCATGGCGCCTTAATAATAGATTAATAATTCCAGGATGGTATCTCAGCCGCCGTCAAAGCTAAGTTTTCGATGGATCACGGAGTTCAAAACTTTCAAGAAGATGTAATCGCCGCCAGCCACAAGCAGCCGGTCCTGGTAGATTTCTGGGCGGCCTGGTGCGGACCGTGCCGCGTTCTCGGCCCGATACTGGAAAAACTCGAGCGAGAGCAATCCGGTGCCTGGAAGCTTGTCAAAGTGAATACGGACGAGAATCCCGAGATCTCTCGTAGTTTTCGAATCCAGGGCATCCCGGCTGTCAAATTGTTCATCGATGGAACAATCGTCGACGAGTTCACCGGAGCCCTTCCGGAACACGCGGTAAAGCAATGGCTTGAGAAGGCTATCCCGACAGAGAATAGACAGCGACTCGTTGAAGCGGAACGGCAGTTATCCGACGGAAACACCGAAGCCGCTGTCTCTCTTCTGGAGGCGGTACTCCAAGACGAACCCAACAATCCGACTGCGAGCGGGCTCCTGGCGGGTATTGTCGCATTCACCGATCCGGACAGAGCATCGGCGCTCGCCGCTGCTACCGGTGAACATCGCTTTGCCCAGACCGTGAATGCCATCCGACAACTCGAAGAGATGCGCGCTCGTTTGTCCACTTCCGAGACCATTCCAGAGGAAGCAGGCAAAGAAGATTATCTGAAGGCTATCGAAGCGCTGAAAGCCGGCGACCTCGATGAGACTCTCCGATTGTTCATAGAGGTGATCAAGAAGAACCGCTTCCTGGACGACGACGCCGCCAGAAAATCATGCGTGGCCATATTCACTCTGCTCGGCGAAGCGCACCCGATTTCCCGGAAATATCGTCGTACGTTCGACATGTGGCTCTACTGAGCCGTATCGCTCGGACGGATTCATCCACCGGAATGCGTGGTTCAGCTCCGTAAAAAGACGGGTGCATCCCCCGTAATGCAATTGGTCGCTACGGTCACCGCGTCTTTCTTCTGCTCGCGCCGCCGGGGACCGTCGTAGAGATAATCCTTCATCATCACTCCCGTGGTCCGGTTAAGAATCTCGCAGCCGAAATGTACATTGTGCGTATCGTAGAAATCATCGGCTTCGAACAAGCGCGGAGCCTCAGAGCGGATAATCTTCTGATATGTACTGAGAAACTTCGAATTGAAGGCTCTCAGTCTGCGTCGTACGTCCAGATCCGCTTCGACGTGGGCGTGCATCCAGAGATGCGCCGAAAGACGGGCTACATCCTGTGCCGGGAATCCGTAGTGGCAGAATTCCCAATCGATCAGACGAACCCCCCGTGGAACCATAACGATCGACTGAGGCCTTAGATCACCCATCGTGAGACATACGCCCGTATCCATGAAACGAAGGCCGAGTTTTTGGGCTTTCGTGTCAACCTCTTCCCACCCCGGATACCCGGCCTTTCGCATGGATGGACCGACTTCGTTATATAGATCCCGATACCTCCTCTCCTGAACCGTACGATTGTTGAATCTTTTTGCAAGTCTCCCGTTACCTGCGGTTACCGAGTGCATTCGTCCGATGAACGTGCCGAGCAGGTCTGCGGCCGCATCAAATCCCATGGCCGATGCAGACCGTAGTAGCCAGGTCGCGAGGTCAGGGCCATCACCCAGGTCCTCGAGCAGCAGACACCTCTCCTCCTTCAGCAGTCCGAGACACCTCACGGGCCTGATCAGATTTGATACCAGATTCTTGAGGAGTGTGTCGTCCTCAAAGAGTCTCAGTGCTCTTGCCTCAAACTCGATCAGGTCTGGATGGTCCGGATCGAACGTGTCTTCGATCCGGGGAAGTGCATTTTTGAGAACAACCGATATCCTTCCGTCAGAAAGGCGCCATATCTGATTGTTCAGGCCGCTCTCGAGTGAACTGGCGTGCTCAATCGAAGTGAAGTTTGGAATCCTCGACTGGATAAAATTCAGAATGCTATCGGGATCCTGCATGCCGAACGCAACTGTAATGATGATTGCCAGTGATACGTCACAATGGACTAAATCTATAGATATTCTCTGTAAAAGAAACGAATTCTCAACTATCCGTGGCCGGTTTACTAGGGTCTGCTAACGCGGCGGGACGGTGTCGGGTAGCGTTAACAGGCCCTCGTACACCCGTAACGGTGATGCTCGCGATACCTCCGTCCGTTTTGAACGCTTCAATTTCCTGGGGGGAGGCCGCTTCCCGGAGCAGGGAATCGGGAAGGGTTATGGGTCGATGCTTTACGACTCTCACCTGCACGAATCCGGTATCGCCCAGCAGCTGCAGGTATTTCCCCTGTTCGATCGCGCCCGAAATGCACCCTGCATATAGCGCGGCCGACTCCCTCATTCGAATTGGCAGATCTCCGTTGAATACGATGTCGGAAATACAGAAATGCCCGCCCGGACGGGTGACGCGGTACATCTCGGCGAAGGCCTTTGTCTTATCGGGCACCAGATTCAGCACGCAATTGCTGATCACGACGTCGACGAATGCGTCCTTAATCGGCAGATCTTCGATGTCGCCCTCAACGAACTCGACATTCTCGTATCCGAGATTCCGGGCGTTTTCTTTCGCCCTCTCGACCATCTCGGGTGTGAAGTCGACGCCGATGAGCTGTCCGGTCTCCCCCGTCTGGACTCGGGCGATGAACGCATCGATTCCAGCACCGGAGCCAAGGTCGAGGACAGTGTCTCCTTCCCTTATGCCGGCGTATTCGGTCGGAACGCCGCAGCCGAGGCCGAGGTCGGCGTCCGACTCGTATCCCTCCCTGTCTTCGTATTGCCCCTTCACAAACGAAAATTCCGAATCGTCGTCCGAATCGCCGCACCCGCACCCACATCCACTTTGCTCGTCCACGGCCCGCTTGTAACGATCCCTGACGAACTCCTTGATGGATACATCCTCCACTTTCTCCGCAGTGACCGATCCGCAGCACTTATCGACAAGTATTTCTATGGTCATTTCTTACCTCCAGAATTGAATTGCCGGCAGCAGTCTGCTGCCTCGCCCATCTCACGAAACCACCCATCGAATGCATCCCGCACGGCCTCGACTGCGTTCCAGTCGATGCAATAGCAAACGCGCGGCCCTTCGATATTGCCCTGGATGAATCCCGCGTCCTTGAGCACTTTCAGGTGCTGCGAAACGGTCGCCTGTGCCAGGGGTAATTCGTTTACGAGTTCTCCGCATATACACGTTTTGCGCCTCGCAAGGACCTCCAGTATCGCCAGTCGACCCGCGTGGCCAAGCGCACGTGCAGACTTTGCCAGATCGAGTTGGCGCTCGACAAAATTGTCGTTTCTCGGATAAGCCATCGTATGTTTCTGATTGGAAACGCGGATCAGAGTAATCGATCGCGTTTCTTTTCTTATATCGTCGATATACGATTAAGACAATTAAGGTTTCACTCAATCCACAATTTATATCGAACCCGGCGAGTCCCGCATACACTTCCGCGCCCGGACCAATCCATCAGCAACCGGCCAGGACCCTCAGGCCTGAAGAGCTTCCTCCTGCTCTCGGTACTGAAGTTCGTACAGGCGGCGATACAGGCCATCCTGCGCCAGGAGTTCCTGGTGCGTGCCCCTCTCTCGCACCCTTCCCCTGTGCATGACCAGGATCTGTCCTGCGTGCTGAATGGTCGATAACCGATGGGCGATCGCAATCGTGGTGCGCCCCTCCATCAGCGTCGCCAGGCCCCTCTGAATCGTCTCCTCTGTTTCCGTATCCACGCTGGACGTCGCCTCGTCCAGGACCAGAATGCAAGGATCAAATACAAGCGCCCGAACGAATGAAAGCAACTGACGCTGTCCATACGAAAGAGACATTCCTCGCTCGCGAACCTCCTGGTCGTATTTCATAGGCAGGCGCTCGATGAACTCCCCCGCTCCGATCGCACGAGCGGCATCTTCGACTGCCTGACGGTCTATTGCCGGATTATCGAGCGTGATATTCCGGGAGACGGAACCTGAGAAAAGGAATACGTCCTGAAGCACGAGGCCGATGTGATTACGGAGGTTTTCGATGGCCATGGACCGGATATCGATGCCGTCCACCAGGATGGACCCACGCTGTATTTCGTAGAAGCGTAACAATAAACTGATGGTCGTCGTCTTGCCGGCGCCGGTTGCCCCTACAATCGCCAGGGACTGCCCCGGTTCGACCGTAAACGACACATCTCTCAGTATCCACTCCGCGTCGTCATCCCCCACCTCGATTTCAGGGTCGTAGCTGAACCATACACTTCTGAATTCGATTCGTCCCAGGATCGTCTTCGGCCGCTGCGGCGCCTCCGGTTCGGGTAAAGATTCATCCTTGTCGAGCAGCCCGAAAATGCGTTCGGCCCCTGCCATGGCGCTCTGTAGCGTGTTGAATTGGTCGGACAGGTTGCGTATGGGTTCGAAGAACTGCCGCGCGTACTGTATGAAGGCGATGAGTACGCCAAGCGTAAGGGTGCCCGTCATTGCGTTAAGCCCACCGAACCATATCACGAGTCCAAGCGCCGTTGAGGCTACAATATCGACGGCCGGCCAGAATAGTGCGAAGTAGAAAATCGTCTTCAAATGCGCCTGCCGATGATCGTCGTTGATGGCCGTAAAGCGGCGCAGTTCCTCGCGCTCGCGTCCGAACATCTGTACGATCTGCATTCCGCTCACGTGCTCGTGCAGGAACGAGTTCAGCCTGGCGACCTGCTTCCTTGTCTCTCGGTATTGCTCGCGGACCTTACTCTTGAACCAGAACGTCGCAACCAGCATGAGTGGCATGACCGCGAGTGTCACCACCGCCAGTAGCCAACTCAGGGTGAACATGAAGTAGGCGATAAACACCAGCTTGAATAAATCGCCCAGAATCGTCACGACGCCTGCCGACAGTACCTGGCTCAACGATTCGACGTCGCTTGTCGTCCGTGTAATGAGTTTCCCTATCGGTGTGCGATCGAAAAAGCGCAGGGGTTGGCGCTGGATATGCCGGTACACTTTAGTGCGCAGATCATAGATAGCCTGCTGTCCGATCCACTGGGTGAGATAAGCATTCACGAACGAAAGAATTCCTTCGACCACGAGGACACCGATCAGAATCATGATCATCCGCTGAAGCCCCTCCATATCACCCGTAACGATGTCCCTGTCGATGGTGATCTGAACCAGCTTCGGACGAAGGGGCCCAAGAAACGCGACCAGCATCACGCCTATGAAGGCAATGGCAACCCACCCCTTGTAGGGTGCCAGATACGTGATTATTCGACGCAATAGCCGGCCGTCAAGGCCCTTCTGCTTCGTCTCCTGCCCGCTCATACCATCGCCTCCAGTTCGGCCTCGAGCTGCTGCTTGTGGTACAGACTGGCGTAGATGCCGTTGTGCTCGATGAGCAGGTCGTGCGTCCCGGCCTCTGCAACGCGTCCGTCCTCGATCACGATGATGTGATCCGCGTCCTGTACAGCAGAAATACGGTGACTTACGATGACGATTGTTCGTTTGCCGAAATGCTTTCTGAGGTGGCGCAGGATGGTTCGCTCGGTATTCACGTCGACCGCCGAAAGCGCGTCGTCCAGTATCAATATCCGGGGATTTCGAATTAGGGCGCGAGCTATGGAAGTGCGCTGCTTCTGTCCTCCGGAGAGCGTGATCCCCCGCTCCCCGACGAACGTCTCGAAGCCGTCCGGAAATTCCAGCACGTTTTCCAGAAAATCCGCTTCATTCGCGGCGTTTTCTATGTCGGAATCCGAGGCCTCCATCTCTCCGAATGCGATGTTATTGCGCACCGTGTCGGAGAAAAGAAAAACCTCCTGGGGCACATATCCGATGCCTTTGCGCAACGAGTCGATGGGTATCGTCCTCACGTCGAGATCATCGATTCGAACCGCGCCCTCCGTCGCGTCGTGCAGTCTCGGAATCATTTCGACCAGTGTCGTCTTTCCCGATCCGGTTCGGCCCACTATCGCCAGCGTCGATCCCGCCTTTACCTCAAAACTGACGTCGCGGAGAATCCACTCTCCTGCCTCGTCGTACCGGAAGGATACATTCTCAAACTTCAGCGCGCCGGTCACGGACTCGATCGCATGGTCGGTTAACTCGGTGTTCATTATCGCCGGATCGGCATCGAGGATTTCGCCCAGACGTTCCATCGAGGCCGCACCACGCTGAACCATCGTGATCACGAGTCCCATGGAAGCGACGGGCCAGGTCATGAGGGCGACGTAAATGATGTACTCGGCGATGTTGCCGATCGTGATCTCTCCCTGGACCACGAGGCGTCCCCCTACCCAGACGACAATAATGCCGGCCATCCCGACGAGAATCAAGAAAATCGGACGCCAGGCGGCCTCGACGAGCGCCAGATCCAGGCTGCGTTCCCTGTAGGAACGGCTTTCTTCTTCGAAAGCCAGCGCTTCCATTTCTTCTCTGGCGTAGGCCTTGAGCACTCGTATACCCGAAAGGGCTTCCGATACTCGACTCGTAAGACGCGAATA
>JACZYK010000002.1:0-14452 GCA_022571135.1 Bacteroidota bacterium | reverse complement strand
CAGAGCATCGCTTCTGGAATGGACCATGTGGGCGACGTAGAAAACCGCAAGCGCCAGGAAGGGCATCGGAATGAGGGCGTACCAGGTCAACTTCGGCGAATTGATGAACATCACCGTCACAGCCGTTATGATGATGACAAGCGCCCGGGTCGTGTACATGATCGCCGGCCCGATATAGCGGCGGATCTGTTCGATATCGCTTGTGGCACGGGTGATGAGATCACCCGTCGCATGGGTCAGATAGAAATCGTGCGATAGTTTCTGAAGATGATCGTAAAGTTGGTTTCTGAGGTCAAACTCTATGTGTCGCGACGCGACAACGACGGTCTGGCGCATGAGGAATGAGAACACACCGCTGAGCAACGAAAGCGCAACGATGACCAGTGCGAATACGAGTAGAGACGAGAAGAAGTCGGCATACAGATATTGTTCGACCGGCGTACCCTTGAACGACTTATAGATCGTCACAAACCGTGGAATACTGTCGACCGCCTGACGGACTACCATCGGGACAATGATGGCGAAAACGGAGGAGGCCACCGCGGCCATGAGTCCAGGGATGAACAGTCGCTTGTATTTCCAGTAGTAGAGATTGAGCCGAGCGAGAGCCCGCATTCGACGGTCGTGGTCTTTTGAGTGGTAGGTTCAAGGGACAACTCCCTCGCCCGGTCACGAAACGCACAGAACGTTCCCCGGATCCGCTGTCCCGGTGCGGCCTATCTTCAAAGCCTTCGAATGCTCTCTGGAGTTTTTCGGGCCCAGGCAAGTACAATTTCAGGCATCGTGAGATCATTTGAAGCAAGTACATTACATTGTTGAAGCGATCACACTGCCAGAATTTCAGTAGAAGTCCATGACTGATCCCGCGTCCGCCCGGGTTGAATCTCTCACAAGAGAAAATCTGCAGTTACGACGGGCTGTTGACGAATTGTCTATTCTGAATGAGCTCTCCGCTGCCATCGGCGCCTCGCGGAGCATGGAAGACATCATCCATACCATTATCCGGCGTTCAATCAAGGCCGTCCACGCCGAGCAGGGTGTGGTCACGCTTGTCGGTGAGGACATGTCCGATCCCACAAAGACGCTGGTCCGCACGATGGCCAGTTCGGGGGACAAGGAAGCATACAGTCCCGATCAAAACCTGCTGGGATGGATGCACCTGAACCGGCGTCCTCTCGTTATCAACGACCCGGCGAATGATTCGCGCTTCCAGGGCGTCCAGTGGCCGGATTCGATCCGCTCGATCGTGTCCGTTCCGATGATCGTTCAGTCGAAGCTTATCGGTATTCTAACGCTCTGCAACAAGAAACGGGGAGAAGGATTTTCCGCGGAGGATCAGCGGTTGTTGTCGATTCTGGCGGGACAGTCCGCGCAGCTCGTCGAAAACGCGCGTCTGCACGAGGAGGAGAAAAAGCTCCTTGAGATGCAACAGGAAGTAAAACTGGCCTACGAGATCCAGACCAACCTGTTGCCTAGCGCCGCACCCCCTATCGACCACTACGATCTGGCCGGGATGAGCGTACCCGCCCAGAGTGTGGGTGGCGACTACTACGACTATATCCCCATCGATGAGGGAATGATCGCGATCTGCCTTGGCGACGTGTCGGGTAAAGGACTCGGTGCAGCGCTGTTGATGTCGAACCTTCAGGCCACTCTTCGAGGTCAGGCGCAGTTCGGTGCGTCGGTGCACGAGACCATCGAACATTCAAACCATTTGCTGACCCAGAGCATTCGCCGGGGCTCGTTCGTCACTCTATTCTACGGCGTGCTCAATCCAGCCGATCACACGTTCTGTTATTCTAACGCCGGCCACAACCGCCCTTACATTCGACGCGCGGACGGCTCTCTGGAAACGCTGAAGCTCGGCGGACTCGTTCTCGGATTCCTGGGTACCCAGCACTACCAGCAGCAGGAGTTCACGTTCAATCCCGGCGACATGCTTTTCATTTTCTCCGACGGTGTGACGGAGGCCATGAATCAGGACAGGGAGCTGTTTGACGAAGCCAGGTTGGAGACCTTGTTGACCGATGCGGGAGATGTATCCTCAGAGGAAATGATAAAAATAGTGCACGAAGCCGTTCGGACGCACGCCGCCGGTGCGGAACAAAATGATGACATCACGATGGTGGCGATCAGGCGAACCAAGTAGCTTGATCTTACGCATCGATTCGCTATTGAAAACTTCCGACTTGATTCTTTTCGGGAAACACGGTACCGTGCGGGGTTCCCACCGATAAGTAGACCAGTACAACCGATATGCCATTCAAGACGAGAGAGCACTACCACGCCGTCGTTTTCGAGATCTCCGGAAAATTCCTCGGCAGTATAGAGGGCCCCGCGTTCAAGGAGAGGCTCGACCAGCTCAAAGACGAGGGGAAGACGAAAATAATCGTCGATCTGTCGAAGGCAGACTTCATGGATTCCTCCGGGATAGGAACGCTGATCGGCGCCCTGACGAGCATGAAGAAGGTCGATGGGGACGTCAAGCTCGCTTGCATGAAAGACCGCATCAAAAACCTGTTTCTCCTGACGCGCCTTCTCGGCACGGTATTCGAGGATTACGATTCGGTCGAGGAGGCCGCCGCTGCACTGGCTTCATGAGCCTTATTACGGTCACTATAGGCCGCAAACCGAATGTTTGCGGGCTTTTTTCTTTCTCGCTGCCTGCTCCGATGCGGCCGCGTCGAGAAGTGGCGGCCGAATTGCAATAACATCCGTATGCTGCCTGCAAAAGTGGCTCCTGGAAAATTCAACGAACTCTTTTCCCTGGCAACGCTCAATCTCTCGTTGCTCGTACGGTGAAAAAGTCTGACGCCGCGCGCTACCGGGGTTAAATCGGAAGGGAAAATGACCGATAATGCCACTGAACACACACCCCTCTCGCTATGCCAATCGCCGTCATGGACAGTCTCAATCTGAAAATCAGGTCGTTCCTGCAGAATGCAGGTTTCGTGTATGACGAATCTGTATCGAGTGCCACCCAGATAGTGTCCTACTTCGAAAAGAAGTACGGACTCTCATTGATGGGGTTTTTCGAGCAGGAATGGATTGACGAACAGGTCGACAGGGATATAGCGAGAGGCCATTTCCGGGAACTCCGCGAATACGTTTCCCAGGACCTACGGACGGATTTTGACCAGGCAGTCGCGTCGATCTGGGACGTATGAACTCCTTCCGATCGAGCGCGCAAGTTCGAGGGCGCTTTTGCAGGTCGCTCCTACTTCCAGACCTGCCGAGCGACGCGTAGCCAGTTTTCGCCCATCACCGCTCGAACATCCGCGTCGGAATAGCCCAATCCAAGAAGGGCGTCGACGATCTGAGGAAACTGCTCCGGAGCCACCATCTGTGGCATGCCCACGTACCCGGCTTCCTCCGGGTACAATTCCCGATGATTCGTAAGGAATTCCAGGAGCTCCTGCCCGTCAAACACGTAGTCCGTCCCTATTCCGACGTGCTCCGGTCCCACCAGCTGAACGGCGTAATCAATGTGTCGAACGAAGTTCTCCGATGAAGCGTCTCCGTCGCTCAGAAAGTAGCCGAAGCCGACCATACCGATTACTCCTCCCGTCTCGGCGCAGGCCTTCAATACGGCATCCGACACGTTTCTGGGATGATCGACGAGCGCCTTGGGATTCGAATGCGTCAGCACGACGGGTCCGGATGCGCGCTCGAAAACGTCCATGGTTGTCCGCTCGCCCGTATGACTGCAGCAGACCACCATTCCGACACGGGCCATTTCGTCGATCACCTGTCGACCGAACGGGGTCAGGCCGGAGTCCGTGTCCTGGCAGCCGCCGCCCGCCTCGTTGTTTAAATTGTACGCGACGAGCATCCAGCGCACGCCCAGATCGTAGTATGTACGAACCATACTGACCTGACCGTCGAGGGCCTTCATGCCCTCGATATCGAACGCCACCGCAAGCCTGTTTTCTGCTCTGGCGCGCTCGACATCTTCGACCCGGCCCACCAGTACGTACTCGTCCGGGCGCCGAAGAATCCAGTCCCTCATGAAGGCCAGCACCCGGATTCCTTCCTGCCACGGAATCAGGTCGAACACCACGTTGACCGATACCATCCCGACCCCCGCCCGCCTGCAACGTTTCAACTGCGGAAGAAACTCCGCCTCCGCACGAATGGGCATACATATATGATTATCCCAGATAAGCATTCTAACCGGATGACGAAGCATCTGAACCAGAGACGTCGATCAAATTCAACTGCCACAGATCCCTTCGTGTCCACTTGTGGACCGGTTCGATGGCAAGTAGACCCGTTCTGCCTATGCTTTCCTCCAGATATTTGAGCTCTGCGAACTTGTGCCGGGTCATAGGATCGGGCTGTACCTTGAAACCGGCATTTCGCATCATCAGCACGCCTTTGGCTCGCAGCGAGAGTTCCACCCGTATCCTTATCAGGCACAACATGTCCACCACGATAGGTCCTTCGAATCTCTCCTTTAGCGCCCTCAGGTACTCCCCGATCCGGGTCTCCGAAATATCGCCCGAAATAATCGATTTCAGGAGCTCCTGATCCGTATCGAAGCCGGATCCCAGCCATGACCTCGTCCTCTTCTCGCTCTCGTGAAACATCGAGGCGATGATGAGCGGGAAAACGACGACCTGTACGGCGGCGCCGTAATCGGGGCCCAGCGGAAAATGATTGTACACCGAATGCAGCAGGAACGCGGCCGTGAAGGCGATCACCAAGGGAGCAATGCGTGCATCGTTCATTCGATCGCGGAACGATTTGGCGAGAATCGCGAAAACGGCCATCGTACCGCCGTGCATGATGGCAGTGCCTATTCCACGAATCACCCAGATTCTGAGCGATGCGCCCCCTTCGTCCGACAGGTAGTAAATATTCTCGATGACGGCGAAGCCCGCGCCCACCGCAAAGCCCGTGATCGCAGCATCA
Source organism: Bacteroidota bacterium (assembly GCA_022571135.1). Classification (GTDB taxonomy): domain Bacteria; phylum Bacteroidota; class Rhodothermia; order Rhodothermales; family UBA10348; genus JACZYK01. The sequence goes on along the minus strand of JACZYK010000002.1, from coordinate 9,538 downwards.
ACGGTGAATCCCACCCGGTTTCTGGCGAGGATATAGGTGATATATGACGCCTTGAACAACTCTTCCACGAACGGCGCTACGTAGCGCTGCAACTGGTCGTCCGATATGCCGTAATTCCGAACGAGCCACGTATTCACGACCCAGCTCAGTCCCGCAGCCACACCCCCTACCAGGAGAGACAGGAAAACGGCGCGCCCGCGGACCAGTTTGTAGCTGTCTATCAGCATGAGTCCCGCCAGGAATAGAACGACAGGCAGGAGGCTGACGGTAACGTGAATGACTGTCATGAGGCTCGCTATACCGTCAAAATAATCGCTATAAAATCTTCAGCGAGAACATCGTCTCCCACTGCTTGGCGCCATTCTTTTCCTGCGCGACTGCCCTTCCAAACGAGAGCGTCGAGCGGAGATACGAGAAGAGCTGGATCCGCAGATCAAGTTGCACACCCACGTTCACTGCTCGGCGCCGCGACGCAGGGCTGTCTGCAATGAAATCCTTGTGCAAATTCGTGTACATGCCAGACGAAAAGAGAGACAGGCGCATCCACTTGAGGAAGAGCATCGCGCCTCCCACGTGTCGAAAACGTACCGGGGGTAGTATGAGCTCGGCCATAAGTTTCGCATAGTTCGTCCCCGCGATTTCGTCGATTTCCAAGCCCGGAAACGCCAGTTGTTCGTGATACTGCTTCGCCTGCTTCTTGTCGACCCAGTTGTTCCTGAAGCCACCGAAGTAATAATTAGCGAACGGATTGTCCGGCTGACCTTTTGAAATTCCACCATACATGCGCAGCCAGAATGAGAGATGTGACACAGGGAGAAGCACGCCGAGATTCAGATTGGCCGCGACCCGCGGATAAAAGGTGTCGTTTACATAGCTTGAACTAGCGCTGATCGACCAGACATATCCGGATTCGCTGTCGACGGCGCCCAGAGAGGACTGTAGGTTCTTATAGGTCAACAGCGCATGCGCCTGACCCATTTCCGTGAACGGTGCGATGACATTCTGAAAACGCGGCAGTTTTTCCATTTCGAAATATCCCGCTACACCGATCTCGTATCTGAGATTTTTCTTCGGCCCCTCGTAGGCGATCGATTTTCCGTAGTTGAGACTAACCGCATACCCCTTTCTGCTTGTCTTGGTCGGTCCGAACAGATCATAGAAGTCTGCGCGATTATAGGATCCCTTGAGTGTCCATTCGCCCGCACCTAAGCCCACGAACGAGTACTCCAGATCTGCATGAAAGCGCTCATCGGTTCCTATCGATTTTGGCGAATCGTCTGAGACGGTCGGCACCACTGAAACCGACGCAGACAGACGGTGCATACCGAGAGGGTCCGATAGATTTAGTTTCAATCCCACCGCAATCTCGTCTTCGTATCCCTGAACGATCGGGATCACAGAATCCAGGCCGATCGAGCGGCCGGCACGATAGGGAGTATCCGTAAATCCCAGTGAATCAAGGTTGATGCGACTGGGAGGTGGTGCCGTCCACTCGGTAACTATGGGATGGTTATTGACCACTTCCTGGCCCAGGAAGGTTATCGGCCCTGCGCGGGATGGCTTGTCGGGGATCATGACCGGCTGAAAACCGTCCGTTGTGTAACGGAAAGCGATGAGCGAGTCGCCCTGCATCGGTACGGGGCGGAAATAACCGGTCTCGCCGTTGGTCAGGACATACATCGTGCTGTCGGCAAAATCGTAACGGAAGATGTTGGACACCCCGGTGTAGTACGACGAACCGTAGAGCGACGAGCCGTCGGACGAGAAAACGAAACCTTCCGGATTGGACGTCTCGAAGTCGAAAAGGGTCTCGAACTCCTTTTCCTCGGCGAGCAGATCGGCGACACGCGCGCGAACGAGCTGCTGGTCTCCGTTGATGTGTACAAAAGCGCCCGTGAGCCATTCGCCATCGGGAGATATATCGATGTCGTAGACGTCGCTACCGTAATCCAGCGTATATACCTGTTCCTGTTGATCGTAAGGAGGAGGAATTCGTACGATCGTTGACAGACCGAGAAAGTGACGCACCCCCCAGACGGAGGAATCTGCCTTGTTGTACGCGAGATCCCCAATCCGCCCTTCCTTGATCAGGGTTTGCTTTTCCCCGGTGTCTATGTCCACTACGACGAGGTCACGCCACCGGTTGTTGTTGGTGGAAAAGAACACGCGCCGGCTCACGGGATCAAACACGAGAGAGCATACCGTGAACAGCGTCGGACCTCTGACTCCTGTGATCTTTCGCTCTTTGCCGTCCGTCAGATCGATTGCCTTGATGTGGGAAAGCGTTCCCGGATAGTTGACGGCGGCCACGAGTGATCCTGTGAGCTCATCGACATACGCCTTGGACATCGATCCGAGAGGCCGAGCTGCGATCTCCCGATACTCCGTAACCGGATTCTCTCTGATCCGCTCCAGGTTCGCCCGCTGGAAGTCTTTCTCAAACGCAATCCACTCGTCCCAGGCGCGCGAAATGGGAATTCCGAATACAGCCTTGAACTGCCCCGCGAAATGACCCTTGCTGCCCCTCGGACGATTCATCCAGTCGATTACTCGCTGCGGACCGTACTGGTGTGCGAGGTAGCTCATGAACCGCGTGCCGTAGAGGTAGGAATTTACGCCAACCTGGAAATCGGCCGCCGTCCCCTCCGATTCGAGCCCGACCATGTCAAAGAAATGTTTTCCCTCGAGGACGCGCGTACGAAACGCCATTTCATCATATCCGCCGAGCGATCTTCCGAGGCCTCCGGACAGCCAGGTTTCCAGAAATACGGCGATGCCCTCCTGGTACCATCGAGGCGCGTAGCGACGCGGTGCGGTCAGGTAGCTGTAAAAAACCGTCAGTGGATCGTCTTCGCTGACCGCCACTTTTCCTCTGAACAGGCCCCTGAAGAAATTATCGGATCCCGCCGCATGGTCATTCGTGGCCACGTGGACGAGCTCATGATGCATGGTTGAATTCATGCGTTCGTTGGCTGGAGCGGTTTCGAACGCATAGCTGAGCGGCGCCATTCGGATGTTGATGAAATTACGGGGCAGGACATCCGCTCCCGCATTTCCATAATCGCCCAGATCATGGATGAAGACCGTCACCGGCTCGGTGGGTTCATAGTCGTACATCTCCCGATAGACGTCCAGGGAGTTGTGAAAGCTGCGTGCGACGTATTTGACGAGAAAGTCGGAGGCCAGATCGAAATAGACCAGGCGCAGGGCGTCCGTTTCCAGAGAGCGGTACTGCGAGTGCGCGCGGACGGGGACGATGAAGACGAGGGCTGCCAGCAGCGAGAGGAGGCGATTTGGTTTCATAATGTGGCGGGTGAGAACGTGAGAGGCAATGGGCGCGGGAACGTCGGAAAGGCGGCCGGCCCGTTGAGGGCCGGCCGCCTGCTTCCAATTCCATCGGCGAATATACTAGTAGTCGTAACTATCCGCGCCTTTGGATTTGTGTGGGCGCCCCTTACTCTTCGCCTGATCGCTCGCCCACTCGGGCCTGACCTCTCTCCACCGCGCGCGCTGCTGCTCTGTCCAATATCCTGGCCAAACTAAATCTTTGGGCGTCACCAGCTCTCTCTAGAGTTAAAGCCTCAAGCTCGGAAGTGGCTTCCATTCTGGCTAACTTATCGAGCACTTTTTCGAATTTTGCTAAAGCACCCATTTCGGCTTTGAGAAATTCTTTCGCGAAAGCCTCCAATTCGCTTCTTTCGAAGTTGCTTTTCTCAAACTGCTTCCCAAGATCACGGGCAAGTTCCTTCGCGAGATCATCGCCAGACTTCTCCATACCGCGCGAAGCATCCATCACTTTTTGGATCGCCCGGCTCACCGATTTCTCTGCCACGACCTTAGCCGCATCTTCCCTGTTCATGCGAGCAAAAACCTTGTCGAAGGTACCTGCAATCGCCGCCATTTCGCCGCTTTCAACAAGGGCTATGAAATCCTCGTCCTGTAGCAGGACCTGGATCGTAGCGTCGTCGAGCTCCACATCGGCGTCGGTGATCTGCTCGGTGCGGTAGCGATCGGCCGGTTCCGCACCAGCCACCTTCTTCTCCCCATCCGCCATCGTACCCGCAACACTAGCGTCTTCCGGCGGATAGTCCGTTACTACGATGAAAACAACAAGGATCAGCCCGATGACAATCGCTATCGTTGCAAATATTTTGTTTCGAGACATAACGTCCTCCACTATCATGAATGTTTGAAAGGATGGGATACGCGATGGATCAGTGGATACTTACTCCATCTCTATTTATGTGGACATACAGTCCCAACATGCTGTATGTTGATTTAGGTTTCAAAAAATTCTTCGTCAATTTGGTTCGATCAGCCTTGGAGCCTCGATCATATCCAGGACCGGTTCGCCGTTGGATTCTATGACGATTTGCACGCCGACGTAGCCCGAACCGATCTTCGCAAAGGATACCACGTGCTCGATCGAGCCGGATCCAACTAGCTCGACGACGCCCGGGGCAGTCGATGTACTCAGTCGCTCCGCGGGTTTCACGTTTTCTGTTCGCGCAACCGAGAGCGCGCGCTCATCGAACGTGATGCGGGCCACGATGTCACCCTCCGCATCCCACGTCACGGCGATGTGGAAGTGATCATCCGTTTCCCACACTCCCACCGATCCGGCGACTCCGTTCGAGCTGAACGGATATTCGCGGGGCGTATCGTTCGTATACGGATCCGTTGCGCCCATCGCACCGACCACATCGCCGGCATCGATATTTCCCGCGGGAATAAAAGTAGTCGATACCGCGAATGCGACGACCACGCCGAGCGCAAACGCATAGGCGAGCGTCACCGGACGGGGCGTTAGAATTCGATCCGTTAGCGCCGCCCACCATGAACGCGGAGGGGCGGACACCACCTCAGGTGGCTGCTCCGGAAGCGCTCTCATGATCGCATCCTTCAAGCCTGGCGGAGGCTCTTTTTCCTGGAACGCGGCGAAGGCGACCTTCACGGCCTGCAGTTCGTCATGGGCCACTCTGAGTTCGTGATCCGACTCGAGTAGCGAGCGAAGTCGCTCGTTCTCGGCATCCGTCGTCAGCCCGTCTACCTCTCTGTGAAGAAGGTCCAGATCGTGTTCGTTCATAACTCGGCCCGCAACCCTTGTTTGATTAGGATTCTCCCCAGCATCTGACGAGCACTGTAGAGCCGCGCCTTGATCTTCGTTTCGCTCAGATCCATGATGTAGGCAATCTCGCGATACGACAACTCCTGATAGTGCCTGAGCACGACGATGGCCCGATTTTCCGGTGACAGAAACATCAGGGCCTCGCCGATCTGATTCTCGAGATCGCTCTCGACGGCGCTCTCCTCGGGCGTACTATCCGTTCGAATCGCCTCTTCGTCCAGTTCCACGGTCTGGCGCATGCGCTTTTTCGCATTCAGCGACTCATTGATCGCTATCCGGTACAACCAGCTGAAAAACCGGTATCTCGGATTGTATGTCGCCAGATTCTCGTACACTTTCAGGAATACCGTCTGGGTTATGTCCTCGGCATCGAGCTGATTCCCAACTACACCGATCGCGACGTTATAGACCACTTTCTGATACCGGTCAAGCAGTTCGGCAAAAGCCGAACGGTCACCGGAGAGGATCCGCTCTATCAGTATGTGGTCGTCAGTCAAAGTCATTTAACCAACTGATGAAAGTACAGCCGACCTCGCCGGAAGTTGGTCGCTTCTTCTGACATAATTCCGGACCGAATCGTCTCCGCCGGCTGAAGACCAGGTAAGCGAGAGACGGATAGACCCGGACGAGGCAAGAAATACTGCTGGGACCCGGTGGGTATTGGAGGTTGAGTTTTATTCGATCTCGAAAATCTGGTCGAATCCAGCGTATTCGAAGACCATGCGAACGTGTGGGTTCATTCCGGTCAGGCGAAGTATGCCGCCGACTTTGGACAATCTCTGCTGAGTATAGAGAAGTACACTCAGGCCGGCACTGGATATATAGTCCAAATGGTCGAACCGGACGGTGCTTGAGCTCTCGAGGGTGTCGAAGACGGCCGATGCCTTCTCGGCCTGAGAAGCATCGAAATGGCCCTTCAACTGGATTTCGTTCTGGTTAATGCGATCGATTTCGAGCATATAAATCTAAAGGTTCTTTACCAGTCGTATGCGTGTAGTTCGGTCCTTGTATTGATAGCTCACTTCGTCCATCAGGCATTTGACGAGGTGAATTCCCAGTCCACCTGGCCGGCGTTGTTCGAGCGGAGCATCAATATCCACTTCGTCGAGATCCGTCAGATCAAAGGGCTCCGAATCGTAGTCAACGAGCCTGACAGTAACGCGATTATCGTTCAGCTGCAGGCCTACCGATATGTCTTCTGTCCCGCCCGAGTCGTACTTGATCATGTTTATGAACAACTCCTCGACGGCCATATTGATCGAGTACCTTGTCCGCTCGTCCAGGTTAAAGGACTCGGAAGCACCATTCAGAAATACGAAAATGTCCGCGAGGCTGTCCATATTTCTTGCGAACGATTTCTCCATGATCTGGGATAATTGGAGTTCCTGCACAACGAATTGCCACAACCGGCCATCGCGCTTGATGTCCAAAATCGACGCTCGAGTGTGACAAGGCGGGAAATGTAGGTCTGAGGACCGGAATTTACAAAGATTTGGTGAAGGCCCTCGCGCGCCGCCAAGATATCCCGGTAAAAAGAATGAGCCTTTAAAATGCAGACAGGACACTCAATTTGGAGTATTATTGGCGTGATATCCGAGTAACAAAACGACGAGTCAGATCCGGATGGCCTATACACTGGAGATTGGAAGCGCGGCGCCTGACTTCGAGGTGAAAGCGACAGACGGACGGGCCTATCGGCTCAGTGATTTTGCGGACACTCCGTATCTGGTCGTCTTCTTTACGTGCAATCACTGCCCTTATGTGACGGGTTCAGACGAGGTGACGCGTCTGACCGTGGATCGCTTCAAGGACAAGGGATTTGCTTTTATCGGGATCAACTCGAACAGCGAAAACACCCACCCGGCGGACAGCTTCGACCATATGGTCCGAAGGATGGAAACCCACGTATTTCCCTGGATTTATGCCAGGGACAAGTCCCAGGACGCGGCTCGGGCGTACGGAGCGCTGAAGACGCCCCATTTTTACGTGTTCGACGGACTCAGAAGGCTCGTTTATACGGGACGCGGCGTCGACAGCCCGCGTGATTCGTCGAGGATGAGTGTCAACGATCTGGAAAGGGCGCTCGAAGAGATCGCCACGGGGCGGCAGGTGTCAAAGCCGGTGACAAATCCGATCGGATGCAACATTAAATGGGAAGGACAGGACGCCCACTGGATGCCGCCCGAAGCCTGTGATCTGGTGTAGCCAGACGTCGATATCAGCTCTGTCGAACCGCTGCCGTCTTGATCCGATACCCCCACGACCTCAGATCGTCGAGCAGGATATAGACCGTCGGAAGCACGATCAGTGTGACAACCGTCGAAAAGGTCAGCCCGCCCACGATAGCCCGCGCCATCGGGAAATAGGGCGGTCCGTCGCCCCCGATCTGGGTGGTCCCTATACAGAGTGGAATGAGCCCGAGAACGGTCGTCGCCGCCGTCATGATGATGGGTCTCAGACGCTCACGCCCCGCCCTGACGATGGCCTCGTGTCTATCCAGGCCATCATCCCGAAGACGATTGATGTGATCGATCAGAACAATACCGTTGTTCACGACCACGCCGATCAGAACCAGTATTCCGATCCAGGCCATGATTGAGAACGTCGTATTCGTGAACAGAAAGAACCAAAATACGCCCACGATGGCGAAGAGAATCGAGGTCCAGATGGCTGCGGGATGCACCAGGGACTCGAACAGCGACGCCATGACCAGGTAGATCAGTGCCAGCGCCAGGAGAAGGTTCATCAGCATGATATTCTGCGATTCCTGATCGTGCTGAAAGCGAGCGCCATATCCCCACGAGTAGCCCGCCGGCATCTCGTAGTTCTCCATCACTTCGCTAATCTTCTCGCGGGCCTCATCGAGCGTCATGTCGTCAATTGCGGCCGTCACACCGATCATCGTGATCCGATCTTCACGATGGATGTTTCTGGGCCCGCGACCGACGTGGAAGTCTGCCATTGCTGCCAGCTTGACCTCGCGGCCGTCGGCGCGCTGGAACGGCAGATTTCTCAGCTGATCCAGGTTCCTTCTATCCGTCGACTGCAGCACTAGACGCATTTCGACCTCTCCGGCATCGGTCCGGAATCGGCGCAGATTCTGTCCCCTGAGTGCCGCTGAGACCGTTCCGGCGATTTGCTGGGTCGAAAATCCGTACCGACGGGCCCTGTTCCGGTCGACAACGACCCGGACCTCCTGCTCTCCCATTTCAGCCTCGGAACGTACGTCTTTGAAGCCGTCGACGAGAGAGAGAACCGCGGCTACATCGTGGGACAGCTGCGTGAGCACTTCGCTCGACTCTCCACGCAGTGTCACACGGACCGCGTCGTCGCTGTCACCCGTGTCGCGCGTAAACGTCGGCTTCGCGACCGAAAGCATCGGCAACCCTTCGCGAATGCGGTCCTGCAATTCGTCGATCGTGCTTTCTCCGCGCTCGTCCAGTATGATGGTTGACTGGGCGAATCCGCCCTCAAAATAAGTATATACGGACTCGATCTCGAATTCATCCTTGTGTGCGAACAGATACTCCTCGACTTTGTCAACGGCGCGCTCGACGCGCTCGAGAGTGTAGGCACTGTTCACGTTGTAGTAGAGGTAAAGCGTCCGGTCCCCATTCTCTTCTGGAAAGAAATCCTGCTTCACAAGCGCCCCCGGGATGGCTACGCTCACTAGCAGTCCGATCACGATCGCCACGGACGTCCTCCTGTGATGGAGAAGCCAATCCAATACGCTCCCATATCGGTCGGTGAAGCGTTCGACGACATTCTGCTTTTCCATTCTCGGCGGTGGCTTGAAGTGCGCGGACAACAGGGGAACCACCGTAAGCGAGATAAGGAGCGACGTAAAGAGCGCGACGGTGATCGCGATCGAGACGTGCTTCAGAAAGAGCGTGACCTGATCGGCATTGCTTACGATCATCGGTAGAAATACGATTGCCGTCGTCATGGTGCCGGCCGTCACCGCAAGCGCTACTTCCTTCACGCCTCGCAGCGTGGCGCCCCATCGATCCTCCGGAGTCAGGCGCTGGTGCCGGTGTATGCTCTCGGTCACTACGACCGCATTGTCGACCAGCATACCTACGGCCAGCATGAGCCCCATCATGCTCAACATATTGAGCGTAAGCCCGAGAAAGTACATCACACCGACGGTCACGAGGAGGGAAACCGGGACCGCAAGCGTCACGATCAGGGTGGTCGATACCCTTCTCAGAAAGAAGAACAGGACCAACAGGGCAAACAATCCCCCGAGCATCCCCGACTTGAGGAGGTCGCGCAGAGACGAGACGATACCAAAGGCGGCATCGTTCATCGCAAAGATGGTGATCCCCTGCATGTCGGGGTCGTCATGGATCTTTGCAAGCTCGCGGTTGATCCTGGCTGTTACCTCGACCGTGTTGGCGCCGGCCTCTT
>JACZYK010000128.1 GCA_022571135.1 Bacteroidota bacterium | reverse complement strand
CGGAAGAATCTGATGGCCGAAGAAGCATTGCAAGAACAAGAACTTGTGGAGAACGATGAGTCAGAATGATCTGGTACGCCAACGTGAAGCAGTCAGTAAGACCTACGGCTCTGAAGCGTCGGACGAACTCTGCAGTCGTCTGCGCAGTGCCCGTTCGATCTGCGTCCTGACCGGTGCAGGCATGAGTGTCGAAAGCGGTTTGGCCACGTTTCGGGACCCCGGGGGGCTCTGGGACACGTACCGGCCCGAAGAATTGGCCAATGAAGCTGCCTTCCGTCGGAATCCCGCACTCGTCCAGGGCTGGTACGATGCCAGGCGTCGTCAAGCGCTCGACGCGGAGCCAAATCCCGGGCACCGTGCGCTGGCCAAACTCGAAAATTCGGTGGAAGAGTTCACCCTTGTCACCCAGAACGTCGACGGACTACACCAAAGGGCGGGAAGCGAGAACATCATAGAGATTCACGGCAACATCGTAGACGAGTTATGCATCGAATGCGGAAGACCTGCCGATGGCACCGAGGCCGCGCCCGGCGACGATGCGCTCAGACGGTGCCGGTCGTGTGAGGGACTTCTCCGCCCTGGCGTCGTATGGTTCGGAGAGATGCTTCCCGAAGGGGCCTTTTCGCGCGCCGCCCAGGCCGCAGCAGCTGCGGACGTTTTTCTCTCGGTGGGTACCAGTTCCGTCGTCTATCCAGCCGCCGAGCTTCCGCACATTGCCGGGAACAGCGGAAGCTATGTGGTCGAGGTCAACGTGGAACCGAGTGCGGCTGCGAATTCGATGAGCGAGGTCCTGGTTGGACCGGCGGGATCGATTTTACCCGAACTCGCAGCCCTGCTGATTCAGTCGCAGGACTCGTAACAAAACCAGGCTGTCAATGCAACAAAAGACTATCATTTCTTAATCGATTCTGATGACATTTACCCAACCACAGTGGCTCTTTCTGCTCCTTCTCGTGCCGATCACGGGGCTGTGGATGTGGCTAACGTCGAGACACTCCACAGGACTGAGATTCAGTTCTCTCCGGACTCTGAAGCGCGGGCCGCGCACACTGCGTAACCGGTTGCAGGCGATGCCGGCTGTCTTGCGGATGGCCGGCCTGTCGCTGGCCATTCTGGCGATGGCCCGTCCACAGGACCGGAATGTGATCCGGGAGCGATACGCAGAGGGTGTCGACATCATGATGGTGCTCGACACTTCGACCTCGATGAGGGCGGAGGATTTCAGACCGAACCGGTTTGAAGCGGCCCGCGCGGTGGGCGCCGAGTTCGTCCGGGGCCGTACATCGGATCGTATCGGACTTATTGTCTTTGCAGCGAAGGCCTACACCCAGGCACCGCTTACTCTCGATTACGATTTCCTCCTCGAAATGATGAACGAACTCGATGTAGGAGTGATCGAGGACGGAACGGCGATCGGCACGGCCCTGGCCATGGCGGTGAACCGCCTCAAGGATACGACTGCCAAAAGCAAGGTGATTATTCTGCTGACTGATGGACAGAATAACCGCGGTGAATTAAGCCCCGAAACCGCCGCCGAAGTAGCCAGAACCATCGGCGTTCGCATATATGCGATTGGAGTCGGGGCACACGGAGAAGCTCCTTTCGTCGTCGATCACCCGTTTGCAGGCCGCCAACGCAGAATGGTACCCGTGGAGATTGACGAAGAGATGCTGCAATCCGTAGCCGAAATGACGGGTGGCCGGTATTTCCGCGCGACCAACAACCAGGCGCTACGGGATATTTACAAAGAGATTGGAGAGCTCGAGCAAACCAAGATCGAGGAGCGCATTTACACGGACTATGAGGAGCGATACACCGACTTCCTCTTCCCGGGACTCGGCCTGATTTTCCTTGAGTTACTGTTGTCAACAACCCTTTTCAGGCGATTCCCTTAGGGCCTGTTAAACCTAACTGAAAGCGCCCCGTAGCCGCCTGTAAACAGGCTTTAATTCATGGAGTGGCTCTACCCATCAAATCTCTGGACCGTGATCGTCGCGCCTGTTGCGGCGGCACTGTTCCTGTTCGCAGCATTTCGCAGGCGGCAGCTGGCCGAGGTGTTCGGTGACCGGGGGATGGTACGCAAACTTGCAGAGACCATCAGCACCCGCCGGCGACGCTGGAAGGCGGCCATGATCACGCTCGGGGTTTTACTGTTCGCTCTTTCGATGGCCGGCCCCAGGTTCGGAACACGACTGCGCGAAGTAACTCGCGAGGGCATCGATCTCATCATCGCACTGGACGTATCGATGTCGATGATGGCCGAAGATGTGGCTCCGAATCGACTTGAGAGGGCCAGAAATGAAGTAAAGAAACTTCTTGACGAACTGAGGGGAGATCGCGTCGGCATCGTCACGTTTGCCGGCGACGCCTTCATTCAGTGTCCGTTGACGACCGACTATGGAGCCGTAAGACTGTTTCTGGACGTAGCCGATCCATCCCTCATCCCGACTCCGGGTACGGATTTCGGTGCGGCCCTTCGGATGGCCATTAAGGCTTTCAAGGCGCCTTCCGGACGACCGGACGACGAGCAGCGTACGAGAGCGGTGCTTTTCGTCTCAGACGGCGAGAATCACGTCGCCGAGCTTTCGAGCATCGTGGAGGAGGCACGCAAGGCCAACCTCATTCTGTTTTCGGCGGGTGTCGGCGAAACCGACGGCACCCCGATACCCATTTATGTGAATGGGCGCCGGATCGGTTACAAAAAGGATCGAAACGGACAGGTCGTAACCACGAGACTGGAAGAAGACGCCCTCAAGGACCTGGCCCGGGATGGCTCCTACTTCAGAATCGCGCGAACGTCCAGTTCGCTGCCAAAGATTACCGCCGCCCTGGATCTCCTGGACAAAACAGCCTTCGGTCGTGACGAGTTCGAAGAGTACGAAGAGCGATATCAGTGGCCTCTTTTTCTGGGTCTGATGCTCCTATTTGCCGAGCGGCTCGTACCCGACCGCAGAAAACTGAAACCCGGCGGGGTCATGATAAACGGGGATCTGATCGAGGATGCCGACGTTGACCTCTCGTCGGTGTAATATGGGTCCGAACTTCGGCGTTCGATCTGTACAAGAATCGGGCTCGTCCGAACGTTAGTGTTGTTAGATGAGAATCGTAATCCTGATAGTGGCACTCGCTCTCTTCGGACCCGGTGACGGGAAGAAGAAAGGTAGACGGGGGAACGCCCTGTACGAACAGGAGCAGTACGCCGAGGCCGCGCAACTCTTTCAGGAAGCCCTCAAGGACGTACAGGCAGAAGGCCAGGGAGTCGTCCACGCCGGACTTCTGAACAATCTCGGAGCAGCGCTTTTCAGGCAGGGTGACTACGAACAGGCCGTATCGGCGTTCGCGGGTTCGGTTCGTATGGGTTCTGATCTAAAAGATGCCGTAAGAGCCAGTTATAACGCCGGCAACGCCGCCGCCATGCAACAGCAGCTGGAGACGGCCCTCGACGCGTATCGGAGCGCTCTTCTCTCCGATCCGGACAACGAAGATGCGAAATTCAACTACGAGTTCGTAAAGCGTCAGCTCCAGGAACAGCGGGAGCAGAGCGACGGAAATCAGGAAAACCAGGAACAGAATCAGGATCGGCAGCAGAATCAGGATCGGCAACAGAACCAGGATCGGCAGCAGAACCAGGATGAAAACCTGGACCGGCAACAGAATCCTGAGCAGGATGAGCAGAACCAGGAACCGCGGGAGCGGCAACAGCAGAATCCGGACAAATTGAGTGAAGAAGAGGCCCAGCGAATCCTGCAAGCCCTTGAAAATGAGGAGGAGCAACTCCTGCGTCAGATTCAGAAGATGAAAGTGCGCCCCCGCCGCGTCGAAAAAGACTGGTAAGAAAGTGGCTCTCCATCAACCGGGAGGGTTTCTCGCACGATGAGAAAGTTATTCGGCATACTACTCCTGTCTTTCTATCCGACGTACCTGGCCGCACAGGACATGACGGTGATTGCCTCGGTCAATGAGACGACCATCGGCACCGAGGAGACGCTCACCTATACCATTGAAATCAGAGGGGCAAATCCGGGCGTGATCCAGACTCCATCGCCACCCCGGCCGGAGGGCCTTACCATTCTTCAGACTGTTCCCGGAACGCAGCGAAATGTCTCGATTACGAACGGTGTCGTAGAGCAGAGTTATGGGTTCAATTGGTCGTATAGACCGTTGGGAGAGGGCAAGGTGGAACTGGGCCAGGTGTCGGTCCGTGTCGGCAGCACGAACTATCTGACCGAGTCGATAGCGGTTACGATCGTACCCCAGTCGCAACGGCCGAAACGAACTACGAGACCGGGCCTGCGCCTGGATCCATTCTCTGCGCTGTTCAATACACCGGAGCCGGAAGAGGATCTCGAGCCGGATCCCGGGGACATCTTCATACGCGTTATCTCGAGCCGGCAATCGGTCGTGCAGAACGAGCAGGTCACGATCGAATACCAGCTCTTTTTCCGAGAGGGCATCCAGCTCCGGCAGAGTCGCCTGACAGACTCCTGGGACGCCGAAGGATTCTGGAGAGAAGAACTGGATGTGGAAACCCGACCGATCCCCCAGATCGTTGTCGAGAACGGCGTACGCTTCAACAAAATCGTCCTCAAGCGGGCTGCGGTCTTCCCGACGCGCGCCGGAACACTCACCGTCGATCCACTACGAATCGAAAGCGAAGCGGTGTTGCCGTCACGGTCTCGCGATCCATTCCAGCAGCTGTTCTCGCTACGTAGCCGGTTCAGACCCGTCGAACTGGCCTCTCCCCCTGTAGTCATCGAGTCGTTGGCTCTACCCGGGCAGGCGCCCGCTTCGTTCAGCGGCGCCGTGGGACAGTACCGGATGACGTCGGTGGTAGACCGCACGGAACTGGACGTAGGTGAATCGCTTCAGCTCGTGATCCGAATTTCCGGAACCGGTAATCTGGCTACGCTCGACGCTCCGGTCTTCGAGCCACCTGCCGCTTTCGAACTCTACGATCCACAGATCAAGACGAACCTGACCAGAAGCGGACGGTATCTCTCCGGCACGAAAACATTCACGTTCGTGATGGTCCCGCGATCGAACGGCTCTTTCGAGCTCCCGGCGGTCGAGTTTTCGTATTTCGATCCGGAGGGCGCCCGGTACAGGACGGATTATGCCGCCGCCACCCCCATTCGTGTTACGGGATCGAACGCGGATCCGATCGCAATTGCCGCCACTGCGGCGGGACTGCCTGTCGATGACGTCGCCCCACCCATGGATCAGGCCGGCGTCTGGGTTCGACTTGGGGCTCCAGCTCTGCACGGAGAAACCTGGCCGTACGTCGCACTGTTGCTCCCGCTGATCATCCTGGGCGCCGTATTTCTGGTTCAGCGCCATCACAATCGACTGGGTATGGATGTAACGTATGCCCGTAAAAGGCGCGCGCACCCGCTGGCACGTAAGCATCTCAAAGAGGCGCGACGGCTCAAGACAATCGGCGAGACGGCGTCTTTTTTTGGGGAAGTCGAGCGTGCCGTGCTTGGTTTCATCGGCAACCGACTCAACATCTCCGAACGTGGTCTGACGCGCACTCAGCTTGACAGCGTACTCGAAGCGGCGTCTCTCGACCCGGCGCTGCGTCTGCGTCTGAAGAATCTGCTGGACGCCTGCGATCGCGGTCGATTTGCACCGGCTTCTGTCCGTTCGGCAGACCTGAGCGAAGCCTATGATGACGCCGCAAACTTTATCGTATCCCTGAATTCGGCGTTCACGGCTAAGGCATGATCGCAAAGCATACACATGACGATTTCCTGTGCAAGAGAGGAATTCTGATCGCCTGTCTGACGGCGATACTGGCCTATGTGGGCGATTCTGGAACTGTCTTCGCTCAGATCGCCGAGGCGACACAGGTGTTCGACGAAGGAACGAGATATCTTGAGGACGGCCACTTTCGGGAAGCCGTTGCAGCCTATGACGTGGCGGAGCGCCTCGGACTCGGGAGTGGAGCCCTGTTTTACAATCGGGGTGTCGCCCACTACCGGTTGGAAGGAATCGGGCAGGCCGTTCGATATTTCGTACGTGCCTCTCGCCTGCTTCCCGACGATCCATGGATTCAACATAATCTGGACATCGTTGCCGGGCGGATTATCGACCGTTTTTCGGAGCTACCCACGCCGGTATGGAAACGGCTCCAGCAGGGCCTGATATCGCATCTCTCCGTCCAGGCTCTGATAAAAGCAGGGTTGGGGCTTTATTTCCTATTCATCACGCTCCTCATCATGAAAGTAAGAGGATCGGGTCAGGGAAGGTGGTTCAGACGCGCGCGCACCGCCCTGGCCGTCATAGCTCTGTCGTTTCTGCTGGTCGGGTTCTCCTCATCCATCTGGCCCGCCTACCCGACACAAGCAGTTATTCTTGCCCGGGAGGTCTCAATACACGAGCAGCCGGACGCCGACGCTGCGGTTACACTGATCGTTCACGAAGGCCTCGTTGTCTCTACAGTCACACGGGGCGAAGACTGGGTGCTCATACAGCTACCCAACGGAGCTAGAGGATGGGTTACTGCGGAAGGACTGGCCGAAATCTAGGAGGGCCTTCATCGACATCTCTTCGTGGATTTCTTCGAGCAAGATCGTTCAATTCCCGTATCTTTCGGCTTCCCGAACAGATCCCGGTGAGCCCTTGTCCGGCTGATTTGTGAACACCACCTGAGATACCCGACGCCGCCCTATGGAACCGCATATTCTGAGAAACCCACGTCATGTCGGTTGGATTGAGGTCGTATGCGGATCCATGTTCAGTGGCAAGACCGAGGAACTCATTCGGCGTATGCGGCGCGCACTTATCGCCAGGCAGTCGGTGGAGATTTTCAAACCTGCCCTCGATACGCGCTTCAGTAGGGAAGATGTCGTCTCTCACGACGAGCGCACGATCCCGTCGACCCCTGTTGCGACGGCCTCGCAGATCATTCTCCTGGCTTCCAAGGCGGACGTAATCGGAATCGACGAGGCACAGTTTTTCGGGAACGAGCTCGTGGACGTATGTCAGCAGCTCGCGCACGACGGTAAGCGTGTCATCGTCGCAGGCCTGGATCAAGACTACCTGGGCCGACCATTCGAGCCCGTCCCGCAACTCATGGCCATCGCCGAGTTCGTCACGAAACTGCACGCCATCTGCGTTGTCTGCGGAGCCCCCGCGAACCACTCACAGCGGCTATCCTGCGGCGACGAACGCGTACAGCTCGGAGCTACCGATGCCTACGAGCCCCGCTGCCGCGACTGTTTCGATCCTGAAGAGAAACAGTTGACCCCGCCGAGGCCGGATGAGACCTCAGTACTGCGGCTGTAATTCCTGCGCCTGCACGCAGTCCGGGGCCGGGAGGTCAGTGTTCCCGGTCTGTCCTATCTGATCTTGTCCATTTGAAGGATTGCAGTCCGCTCTTTCCTGCGGACACATCAGGACAAATTCCATAACGTGCTATACCGACGGCGTGCTATACCGAATGCTCCTAGACAGCTCGCGTGCT
>JACZYK010000127.1 GCA_022571135.1 Bacteroidota bacterium | reverse complement strand
AGTGTTTGGTACTCGTACGGGCTTACAGGAAATTTGGACTGACTCAAGTCTCCCTTCAGGTAGCCAACGTACTCCTCGTACATGTTCATCAAAATGACGACCCGCTTCCCGGCCGCGATTCCGGGCACCTGCAATTTGGCGTTGTCGATCGACACCATACACGAGGCGTCTGCCGTGCGGTGCCATTCTTTATATGCAAGCGCAAACACGTCAAAATCGAATACCGGAGGACGCTTCTTGAGCATACTCCTCTGGGCTGCCTGGAAACATGTAAGACGCTTTTTTGAGATTTCATCCCGCAGCACGGGGTGGTTCTCATGCTGCAACTGGATTGCATATTCATTTACGCGGCGATTCAGTTCGCTCAGCGTGATCGTAGCCCGGTCGCCCTGTTCTTGAATCAACTCATCAGCAAGCCCTGCCTCGAACGCCCTCCAGAGATTCCGGAATCCGATTTCCACCTTACCCTGAGTCTGCTTGTTTTCAGGAGACGTTATCGGCATCTCGACGCCAATTGACTTGAACAAGCGCTGAGTCTGTTGTGCCTTCCTGAATGCTCCCTGGTCAGCGCGTATAGCATCGAATCTATGCCTGAACAGGTGCTCATCTTCCGGCCTCTTCGCGTACTCGTCGAGAGCCCGAAGGCCAAGCTCGGGTTTTTCCCCGGTGTCAATATCATAGTAGAACCAACGCAGGCGACTGTACTCATCGACGAGTGCCGTATTCCACGTACGCACTCTGCCGATCGGCGTCTTTTCATGGTTCTCTTTCGCCATAACCCAGAGCAACCAATCGCCGTTGGGCAGCACCTTGTACGCCTGGAAGTGCTTCGATCTGGAAAAGTCAATCTGTACCTGCTGGCAGTAGTACTCCGCCTCAACGCGGACACGGGGGGTTACATCCCGGTACCCAACTTTTTTGAGTGCTGCATTTAAACCCGATACCGTCAGGTAATCTGGCTCTACGAGACCGCCCTGCTCCATGCGAGAGATGATGTACTTTGTAGAGAGAGACCGATTGCTTTCCTTCAGGGTGATCGTCTTGTAGTGGGCAAGCCGAATCGCCGCCTCTTTCACAATCTCCTCTGTGTACTTACTAGCCTCCCGAGCGACTTTCTTTTTTGGCCCACACAGCTTTTGTAATCGGCGATAAACGGTAGACCGGTCTAGTCCCGTGATAGTCGCCAAAAGCGACACGGCCTGACCCTTTGATCCGTGCGCTGAATCCTCCCACGCTGTCGCGTACGACGCCCAATCAATGTCTACATCGTATCCCTTTGGCATTACACTGGCTGTTTGCTTCGTGGATGTGGTTTGTAGCCGGTCAACCTTTCGAGGCCGGTAATGACCAGGGTGGCGTTCTTCTTCCCTAGCATCTCGACTGTCGACTTTGCGCCGAGCTGGCGCTCGATGAATCCGAGTAGTCGACGCGGTGAATCCGGCCATCCGAGCTGATCTTCAAGAAGAGCGATATAGTCGGCCTGCTCCTGCGTGATATAGATTCCGTCTCCGCGCTGCCCCCGGCCAACGTATCGGTGCTGCCTTTTCAGGTGAGGATTGGGGCGGTCTTTCCATCCGAAATCAGACCTGAATACTTGCATCAGGCGAGTCCGACCAGTTGCGTCCAGGTCTGCTGCCGACGGATAATCCCTGGTGGACTTCAGCTCAAGATCTATGAGTATGCCCTGGACGACATGGCGATAGCGCTCTTCGTCGAGTATACCGGACTGCACCAGGTCTTTCTTCGCCAGGTGAATCAGCGCGAGGTCTCGGCGGCGTGAATCACTGCGCGGGGCGCTATGTGCTGCACTGTTAGTCACCAGTGCCGTTCTCCATCAGGGCTTTCTGTTTCCTCCGCCTCGCCTCTAGCTCTTCTCGCGTACTCTGACCAGTATCAGTTATGGCTGATCTAAAGTGGTACTTGGCCTGGATAAAAGCCGCATTGCACTCGCTGATGATCTGAGTGGCCAGTTCGCGGAGAGTCTCTGGCGAGTCACAGTCTGCGTGCGCGCGCTCGATCTTCTCACGCAGGTCCAGCACGATACTATGACACTCTTCCAGAATTGCTTTCTGCTCCTGGTATCCGCGCTCCGTTCCTCCGTAATTGCTTCGGAGATAGAGAGCCTCTTCCTGATATTCGTCCATCCGCCCCAGGCGCTTGGCGTCGGCATCGCGCTCTGATTCTAAAAGCTGTTTCGCCTCTGTGAGCTGCTGGATCTTCGCCTGGTACTTCTCGCGCTCCATTCGCGACTCTTTGATGACCCGCTCCATCTTCAGGGTATTCATACCCTTCAGCTCTTCCAGCGTGAAGCTTGTTTCGCCGTCAGGCATGACTAACCGGCCCTTCTCGATTACATCATCGAACAGCGCGTCGTCGATTCGCGTCAGTTCGATCAACTTCCGGATCCCCATACCACCGATCGCCTCAGAAACGTCAGAATCGACGATATGCTCATCCAAACGGGGCACCGGGGTCCCCTTTGACAGCTCAATGGGCGGGAGCATATCGGCAAATTTCTTCCCAACCTGGACATACCTTTTGGCATTGCGATACCCAAACGGGAGCCGATCCTCGGCGTACTCCTTAAAGGTCGAGTATCCTCCTGCCAGATAGAGTTTCTTGTCCGAAATGTGGAAGATTGCGAGAGCCTTTGTAAGGTCGGACATGTCAGAGATGCGCTGCATAACCGGCCAGAGCGCAAGCTGCTCGTCAGTGAGCGTCACGATCTCTCCCGTTTCACCATCAACGATTCGACGATATGAGATTAAATCTGCCGTGGTTTTCTTTGAGTTGCTCATTTTAGAGGTGTTAAA
Source organism: Bacteroidota bacterium (assembly GCA_022571135.1). Taxonomy (GTDB): domain Bacteria; phylum Bacteroidota; class Rhodothermia; order Rhodothermales; family UBA10348; genus JACZYK01. The sequence continues at coordinate 4,669 of JACZYK010000127.1, read as the reverse complement.
GTGTTAAGGATGGAGGCGACCTCTTCAACGTGTTTGAAGTATCCGCTGATGTGTTGCCGGGTAAAGCCGTACAGATATGCGATTCGTGAAGGGCTTTTTCCCACGGCCCTTTGGCATTCCCAGAGCAGTGACTCGTAGGTCGTATCGACCATTGTATTTTGCCACACCTTTAGGTTCTGCTCTTTCATTACACGGCGAACCGTTCTCGTAGAGATACCCAGGCGAGATGCGGTGATAGAGACGGGGCAACCAGCCCCAATCATTGATCCGATCCGATCGTGATCGACTTTCTTGGGCATGGACGTGCTCAGGCTACGCGACTGAAGGATTTCGTTTCCTTGAGAATCTTCAGCGCCCTGGGCCGGTGCTCATCGATGAATCTGTCGATCTCAGCGGACACAATGGAGCTGGTTCCCTTTCCGTTCAGGACGTGGTAAAGCGTTGTGTGCGACTTGCCTATTCGTCTGGCGAACTCTCCCTGCGTAATACCAGCTGCGACAAGGCACATTGAAAATAAGAGACGACTATGCATGAAATTGCTTATAGTGTGGTACCTGTATGCATTTCTCAAAGGAAATATAACACACTATCTAACGTAATACAATAATCGTGAGAGTTTACTTCCCACCACTACTAGAAGCGACGAAGTATGAATGATCACATTGCCACGAAATTACGCCGTATTAGAATCGAATTAGGAGAGAAGCAGTCGCAAATCGCACGGCGCGTTGGTGTTAGCCAGCAAGCGTGGGCCAACTACGAAACTGGTATAAGGCTTCCTCCCGTGAAGGTTTTAAGGGGCCTTCGCATGAGTTTCGGTATCAATCTGAACTGGCTCCTCACAGATGACGGCCCGATGATGAATCGATCCATCTCTGTACGGCGCGTTGAGGGAGACCACGAATTTGAAATCCCGGAAGACGATCTTGACGTTCCCATTTTAGGACGAACGCTCATGGGCGGTGAAGACGAGCCCGTTAAGCTGGACACTCTCGGGTCGTACGGAGATTTCTTCAGAGACTGGCTAGAAGGAAAAGCCTTCACGAATCCAGAGCAGGCATTCATTTCAGAAGTGGATAATCTGGCGATGCTCGGTCTTCTGGACGACGGCGACCTGGTAATTGCTGAGCGCTGCACGGTGATCGGGAAGAAGGGCATATATGTATTCTGGAGGGCGGGAAACATCGAGGTCTGGCACGTTGACGCGGTTGACAACAAGCTCATGCTAGTCCCGCATTATCAGGGAGTACAACCCGAACCGCTTGTTTTGAGCCCGGACTGCAAAGTGATCGGAAAGGTGAAGGCTGCCGTCATGAGGGTCCTTCCAATGCAGGAGAAGTGGAAGCCTCCGGCCTAAAGCTCCATCACATCGATCGTTACCTGTACGACCGTATAGGCGGGCTCGATCATCAGCGTATCGATGCGCACGCCTTTCCCCAGGTCAACCGAATATGCCCGGCTGCTGTGGCTCCAGGAGAAATCCCCCTCCAGCCAGTCGGCCAGGTCCTCGGCAATTTGCAGCGCGTCGTCTGCGTTGCTCTCGATCTCCAGGTCGTTCGTGTGCGAGATGATGAGCAGCTGAAAGACGTAGTCGCCATGCCCCTCGGCCCGAGCGCCTTCATCTAGGAGAACGAGCACGGCCGGAAGGATGTCAGTCAGGACGCTCGGATTCGTGATTGCTTCGCGAATCTCTCCGGCGTAGGCTTTGACTGTCGCCGCGCTGAACGTGGCCTTTCCGGTTTCGAGGTGGGCTATAAGCCCGGTGCGTGCAGAGATCATGTTATTCGCCCGTAAACCAATCGCCGAATTTCTTGGCGCGTGATGTAACGGATACGTCCAGCTGGGAGTCGGTCGCGCCAGCGGCGAGCGGCTTTTCGAGGAGCCCTGTCAGGTAGCGCCCCAGCGCCTCGATGCTCGCCTCGTAATCGCGCACGATTTGCGGCTTTGTTTCGTAGGCCGTCTCGCCGTGCTTGACATCGAAGCATCGCTTCCGGATGAGGTTCATAAGGTGGAGCGTAAGCGGACCGGTGATCGTAGTCGAATCAGCTACGACGTACTCGGCAAACTCCTCATCGGCGTCGTCAATGATCCCCTGGAGACGCGTGTCGACGGTCGCCTCATCCTCCGAAGAGTCCAGTTTGACGAATATTTGCCACCTGGGGAATCTGGTCTTCACGACTGCAATGGCGATAATAGACATGGCTCACTCTGCTAGATTTGTGACTGATAGGTACGCGTCGATCTCTCTTCCGACGAGCGTCTTGATTTCAGAGACGGACCTCTTCGAGAGCCCGAAGAACTCGTGCTTGACCTTACTCCTTCCGGCTCCTGCCATCAGGAATCCGGCGATCTTCGATTTCCGATCATCGTCGATAATGATGGCTACGGACGCCAGATTCCGACCAACGACGTGATCAATCTTTTCGAGCATTCCTCCCTGTTCGCTGAAGATGAGATCCTTCCGATGGATTTGGAGCGCTTTCCCGGACCCGTGTCCTTTCTCGCGTCGACGGCGGTGGCCAGGCGAATACGGAGATCCGGGCTCGGCCGTGGGAGCAGCTGGGAAAGTCCGCCCCTTGAAATCCTTTCCGGCTCTCGTTAGCGTTTTGATCTTACGCTCAGCCGCCAGGCCGATCTTATTCTGGAGGCGCTGGCTCTGGAGGAGCGCAGCCAGCTTCTCAAGATCTCGCGCTATGGGCTCGACGCCTGTAATCCTCATCAGTGAAATCCTCCGGCCCAGCTCGGCCGCTCCCTTTTGCGTCGGCCGAGCCCCTTGAAGCTCCCAGTTTCCAGGTAGGCCCGGATCATGATATAGGCGGTCGCAGCCGCATCGAGTCCGTCGAGTTTTTTCGTTCCGTGCTTGCCGAAACCCAGGTATTGACGGCGATAAAGCTCGAAGTCGCTGGAGCCGGTGATACGCTCGTCGTATTTGAAGAGACCTGTCTGGTGCGGATGAACGAGCGTCATGATTCGGCTCTCCTTGTCGGCCGCTCGGTGCTCGGTCTTCAGATCCTTCGCGCGATGCCTAACGATGGGAAGCGGGGTTTTCTCAAGCTCAAGCCAGTGCATGTAATACGGCTGGGCAAAGGCCCATTGGCTGAAATCGTCCTCGAATAGAATCGCCCGGTGGTTGGGCGTTCTCAGATGGACCTCGCGCAGATACCGAAACAGAGCCGGATAGCTCTCGCGCCGGATCCAGATCCCGGTAAGGATTACCTCGTGAGATTCAAGTATCGAGAGCGTGGCCGCCGCCTTGAAGCACGCGCTCGGGCTCTCGCCGTACGAAGGATCGACCGCAGTAATCGAGGTCAGGATTTTACTCGGCCTTACGCGGACCGGGTGTATCCAGGCGGGGTCGAAGACTTCGCCGATTTCGAGCGGATCATCGAGGTACTCGCTGTGCCATACGTCCGCCGGAGTCTCTGCCTCTTTCGTGTCGATCTCCTCTTTCGTGTAGCGCTCCGGCCAGGCGCTCGTTCCATCGCCCCGACGGATCGGGAATACGTAGTGCTGATCCGGATACGCTTTCTTCAATAGGTTTATCGGGCACCCTTCGTTGATCGAGTTGCCGGGCACAATGCAGAGCGCATCGTCTTCGAGCTGACGCCACAGCTCTCCCGTAATCCACTCGAACACGCGCTGATTGTCCAGCTCGCTTCGCACACTCTCTTTATCATAGAGGTCGTCCGCGATCGCGAAGCGGATGCGCTTGAAGTCGTCATCGACGAGCGAGCGGAGCCCGGTGTTCACAGAGCCAGCGACCAGGTGCGTTGTCCCGGCGTCTGCCTTAATGATGTGGTAACCGGCTCTGTCCTGCTCGATCGTTAGGCCATAGTCGTACGAGAGCAGGCGGTTCCTTTTAATGATCCGAGTGAGGGACGTCGTTCTGGCCTCGGCCTTTCGGATGTCTCGGGCCGAGACGTTGAAGATGCCGCCCATGCCGAGCGCGATTCTCCGCATCCCTTTTCCGAGAAACAGGAAAGCGCTTTTACCGGACTGTGGGAATCCGGAGACCGAGTATCTACCCACGTCGAGAGAGGCGATGTGGCGGTGGAGATCGTTGAACTCGTGGGTAAAGACCTTCGGGAAATAGGTCTTCGCAAATGCCATGTCGCACGCGTCGGTGTTCTTTCGCCGAGCGCGCCGTTTCGCGGGCGTCAGGTCCGTCTCTACAGACTCGAATTGAAGCCGGTCGAGCAGCTGGTCAAACTCAGCTTCCATTTGCGCTATATCGCGTCGTGGAGGCATTAGGACTAGGATACATCTAAGGTGGAGTAAAGAGCGTACGCGGCCCCTCGGACGGGTCTCGGACGGGTATCAGGGGTTCGCTGGACCGCCGAGGTTTACGCGGCCTTTGATTTCGTTTTTGAAGTCGCGGACGCAGGCGACGAACTCCGGGGTCATGAGCGCTGGATAGTTCTCCTGGACGAAGAGCAGGAAGTCGTTCGCAAAGGCAAAAAAAGTCTGAGCGTGGTACGCCGGATCTACGACCTCCTTGAACGTCTTCTGGAGCTTGGCCAGAGAGTCGGCTTTCTTCGAATCGAAGTGGGGATCCGCGACGATCTTGTGAATCTGAACGAGGATCTTAGACATGAGGCTCTGCGCCGACGAGTTCGCCAGGTACATGTCGTCGGCGTATTCCTGGCGGAAGTTGTACCAGGTTCTCTCG
>JACZYK010000126.1 GCA_022571135.1 Bacteroidota bacterium | reverse complement strand
TTTACCCTGCTTTGGGATGAAGAATTTGAGGGAGCCATGAGCCATGTCGTCCAATTCAGCTGAGATGTTCGGTCAAAGATGTTTTTCGACTCGCGGTCGCTTCAGCTCATCGCAACGGAAACAAACTCCCCGTTCGGCTCGGCCATGACCAAGATGCCGACTTCCGCGAAGCCGGTGGCATCATGACGGGGTTGGTTATGGAGATGGACATGGGACCGATGGGCGCCCACACAATCAGGGTCAAAAGCTTCTTCACCCGGGCCCGGGTTAGGTCAAACCTCGCCCTCGATACAGGTCGTGAGTATGTCCAGGCCCGCATCGATTTCCGCTGTCGTGACCGTTAGCGGGGAGCGGAATCGGATGGATTCCACACCGCAGCCGAGAATGAGAAGACCCTCCTCGTAACAGCGCTCCAGAATCCGATCGCGAACCTCCGTGGAGGGAAGATCCACCGCGCACATCAGCCCACGCCCGCGTGGATTCGTTACCGCCGGATTATTCGCCACAAGCTGCCGGAGCCGGTTCATTAAGTGATCGCCGACCGTCACGGCGTTTCCTACCAGGTCGTCGTCTTCGATGATCTCCAGAATGCGGTCAAATCGAACCATATCCACCAGATTACCACCCCACGTCGAATTGATTCGACTTCCCTCCCGAAAAACGTTCAGCTCCACTTCGTCAATCTTCGGACCGGCGAGTATCCCGCATACCTGGGTTTTCTTTCCAAAGCATATGATATCGGGCTCAACGCCTATCGCCTGGTGTGCCCAGAACGCGCCCGTCATACCGACGCCGGTCTGAACTTCGTCGAAGATGAACAGTGCATCGTTCTCGTGAGCGAGATCTTTGAGCGACTGGAGAAACTTTCTTCTGAAGTGGTTATCTCCGCCCTCACCCTGAATCGGCTCGATGATGACGCAGGCAATATCGTCTTTGCGCTCGCTGAAATGACGTTTTACTTCTTCGAGAGCGAGGTTCTCACGCTTTATGAGGTCCTCAAGATGGTCCTCGAGAGGAAAAACGATCTTCGGGTTCGAGACACGCGGCCAATCAAAGAGCGGGTAATACATGGTTTTGCGCGGATCCGACGTGTTTGTCAGCGAAAGCGTATAACCGGTTCTGCCGTGGAACGAATCCTTGAAATGGAGCACCTGATGGCCGACTTCCCTCGCGTAGCCCTTCTCGAAGTTCTTCCGAACCTTCCAGTCGAATGCCGTCTTTAGTGCATTTTCAACGGCCAGAGCGCCTCCCGAAATGAAGAATGCATGGGGCAGATAATCCGGTTTGGCGATCCGTCCGAAGGTATCCAGAAATCGCGCCATATGGACCGTGCGTATGTCCGAGTTCGTGACCTTGTTGAGCGCAGATTCCAGGAGCCGATCCAGAAATGCCTGGTCCGACCGCATCTTGGGATGATTCATCCCGAGCGAATTGGACGCGAAGAAGCCAAAAAAGTCCAGATAGTTCCGCTCTCCGACCTGATCATAGAGATTCAGACCTCCGCTCGACGCCATATCCAGCACCATCGGCATCATTCCATCGGCAATAGTGTGCTCGAAGAAAATCTTTTCTACCATATCCGGGGAAATTTCCCGCTCCTTGACCACTTGCATGTTTTCCTTTTATTCAGTCTGACTTTGTGCGCGGCGAGCCACCATTCATTTCGACCCAAAGCTGTATTTTCAGCTACAGGTTGTCCAATTTTGGGCGCCGTGAAGATATACTATTTCGACCGAAACTTCACCGCCCGAGCGACTCTTTCATGGGATCATATTGCGGGCCAGTCTGTACGCCGGTTCACGGCGAGTAAACGCACCCGGTTCCAAACAACCCGTTCGGATTATGCCCGACCGCACCGATATCGAGAAGCCCTTTCGTCCGGGAGAGATCACTCTCGAGCGAGTCGGACAGGCACCGTCTCGTAACGGAGATAAGGATCTTCTTGAGCTTCCCGTCCTTCAGGCGCCGATCCGGACCAGCGAGCCGGGCCGCCGACCGGATTGGCTTCGCGTCAAGCTCCCCTATGGTGAGCGGTACAGGAAGCTGGTCGATATCATCGAATCGAACCAGCTTCACACTGTTTGCCAGAGCGCCCGCTGCCCGAATATGGGTGAGTGCTGGACGGCCGGTACCGTCACGTTCATGATCCTGGGAAACGTCTGCACGCGAAGCTGCGGGTTCTGCGCCGTGAAAACGGGGCGGCCCGAGGAGGGTCTGGACTGGGATGAACCCAACCGGGTGGCTGAAGCAGCCCGACTGATGGGCGTGAAGCATGCCGTAGTTACAAGCGTCAACCGGGACGAGCGAAAAGACGGAGGCGCTCCCATCTTCGCCGAGACCATTCGCCGGCTCCGCGAAAAAATTCCGGGGTGCACGATAGAGGTACTCATTCCCGATTTCCGAGGACTTCGGGATGCACTGCAGATCGTCCTGGATGAACATCCGGAGATCCTGAACCACAACCTGGAAACTGTTCCCCGGCTTTATCGACGGGTTCGCCCTCAGGCCGACTATCAGCAGTCTCTCGAAGTACTTCGGATCGCCGGCAACCAGGGACTGCGTACGAAGAGCGGTATCATGGTCGGTCTCGGTGAGACACCCGAGGAAGTCGAAACACTGATGGATGATCTTGTGGGGATCGGACTGAAAGTGATGACCATAGGACAGTACCTGCAGCCCACTCGGTTGCACCTCCCTGTCGAGGAGTTCGTACATCCGGACACGTTTCTCCGGTACAAGGAGATCGGTGAAGCAAGAGGGATTGAGCATGTCGAGAGCGGACCCCTGGTTCGATCTTCGTATCACGCAGAACGCCATCTCCGGTCTCCCGTAGCATGATGCTCTATCCGTAGCCGTGAGAGAAGATTCTGATAGCAGATGCCGGAAGCTTCGATTCAGACGGGAAATCGCAGCCGCCCGCCACGTTGTAAGGTCGCTAGACCTTCAGACGGTAGTCGTTCTGATCTCCGCCGCCGTAGTCGTGATTCTCCAGATGAAGTTCGGCAGTCGAGGATTCTTTCGTACCGAAGTCGCTGCGGCGATGAACATCGAATCTCCCGGGCTGCCGTCCTGGGCCTGGTGGTTTGTCGCCCAGGGGTTCCTGGGATTCGTATTGCCGGTACTCCTGCTCAGATACGGATTCAAACAGAAGCCTATCGATATGGGCCTCGGTTTAGGTGACTGGCGATTCGCCGGTTTCGTGGCTCTCCTCTATCTGCCGATCGTATTGATCGGCACGTGGATTCTGTCGGGGGGATCCGAGTTCCAGGCCATTTATCCTCATTATGCCCCCGCGAGCGTGGATTGGGGTATCTTCGCCGTCTACGAACTGCTGTTCGTTTTTTACTGGATCGGCTGGGAGTACCTCTGGCGTGGATTCGTGCTGTTCGGTACGGCCCGAGTGTTTGGCGTCTACGCCATTTTCGTACAGGCCCTTCCGTTCGCCATCCTTCACTTCGAGAAACCCGCCCCCGAAGCCCTTCTTTCCATTGTGGGCGGAGTCGCCCTGGGTGCACTGGTATGGCGTGCCCGCTCCTTCTGGATAGCCGTGCCGATTCACGCCGTGCAGATGCTGTCACTCGATTTTTTCTGCTCCCTGAGGATCCGTTCGGGAGTCACGGGATTCGGACCGGGATCCTTTATAGAAATGTTTCAGAGGGCGTTCTGATGGTCTTCGTGCGAACGCGCCGGGTCTACTTGGAGTAAGCGTTAGTACATGTAGGCGAGCGTGAGGATGTGTGCGGGTCCACCGAAGCCATCCTCGAAGGGCAGAACCGCGTAGTCGAATTTCATTCCGGATATCTCCAGCCCCAGTCCCGCCGAAATATCTCGTAGCTCGTCATGCGAAATATAGCCGATCCTTGCAGTAATCGTCTCGAGCACCTCGCCCGAAAGGCCGATGTGGTAATGGGTCGTTTCGGTGACCGTGTTGTGCGATACTTCGAGAAGCAGCGACGTACTCAATAACGCCGCGCCATCGCCAGCCGTCAAAATCCTGAAGGGAAAGATCTCCAGGCCGACACGCATCAGGCGCGGCAGCTTGGTCGCCTCGGCATTGAGTTTCTCCATTTTTCCCAGATTCTGAAGCACCGCTCCCAGACGAAGCCCGTCTTTCATGGTCGATACCTGTAGACCGAAATCAAATGCGTATCCGTTGGCGGAATGCGTGAAAATCCTCTCCGTCAGGTATTTTAGTGTAATTCCAGCCCTGACGGGTCCGAGCGAACGTCCATATGCGATACCCGCGTTTACGAACTGGGCATCGAAGAAGCCATCGGGATCACCCGGCCGCTCGCGCGCCTCAAGATCCCCCGACCCCGTGGCCGTGACGAATATTCCGATTCCGCCGGATCCGAATCTGAATCTGCCCGATGCAGCATAGGTCCTGATATCGGCGATCCAGACATGATGCGAGACAGCTATCTCGCTTCCTCCGTTTTCTGCAAGACCCGCGGGATTCCAGTACGTGGCGAAGGCTCCTGCATCGGTCGCCACTCCGGCATCTCCTCGAGCGAGGGCGCTTGCGTCGGCGCCGATCTGAAGAAAGGATAGACCGCTGTCCTGGGCTTGTGCACCAGGCTGAAAACCCGTCCAGATGGCCAGGAGCAGGGACGAGGCCCAACGACGAGATGCGCGATTTATCAACAGCCTTTTAGTCGAATCAATCATAGGAAAAGCCGGAGCGACAAAAGATGCATCATACCCGACGCCTGTGATTCGAGCGCGAACGCATATTCAAATCTGGCTTTCAGCATTCCGACGGTCTGCTCGATCATGAATCCTGTAGCCGGCCGCACACCTTCCAACGCATCCGCGCCCAACTGTTCCAGGCCTCCCCGCACCGAGATTTGCTCCAGTATCTGATACTCGGCTCCGAATCTGAACCTGTTCTCCTGGAAAGTTAGCCTGGTTCGATCCGTGAACTGAACCGGCTCATCACCGAGAAATCCTACACTACTGGATACATGCTCGAGTACGGAGACCCTCGACTCGTACTCTGCGAACAGCCGTAACCGTTCCTCGAGGAAGCTTCTCATCAGGCCGATCCGCATCCTGAGCGGAAAGCGATCGGTCGTGGTCTTCCCCCCGCTACCGTTCAGACCGGACGTATCCCATGTGTATCTGGCCAGCAGATCGTCAAGCACGAGTCCCAGGTAGGTTTTCTCCGAAATTTTCACCGTGAAACCCACATCGAGTCCTATGGAATTGACCGCTTTAAGACCTTCGGACAGGTCTGAACGAAACATCTGCAATCCGATTCCTCCGGTTACCCTGCCGCCCAGTCGAATTCCGAATACGAGGAATCCGGCATATTCGTCTATCGACAGATCCGCTGTATGAAAACCGCCGGCGTCCCGCCCGTCGATATTCGAGACCGCCGCGTGAATCAATCCGACGGCAAATCCGGCTCTCTGCTGGAGCGGCGCCGCCAGTTGTAAAAACTGAAGTGTACGATCAAAACTCAGCAGGGCGACGGAAACCTGCAGGTTCTGTCCGGAGGTAAACGGTGCCAGAGCCGGATTGTAATATGGGCTGGCCGAACCCGAAACGTCTGCGACAAGGGCGTTTCCGAGGGCAATTCCACGGGCACCGAACCCCATCCTCGAGAATGCGCCCGCCGACTGCCCCCTCGCATTGAGTGACGGCAGCAATGTAACGGCTGCGAGTAACAGCATGATATGATGCCGTTTCAACATTATTCGATCACCAGAATCTTTCCCCGAAAACGGGATCCGCCCGCTCGAACCTCGTAGAAATAAGCTCCGTTTGCGACGCGTACGCCGTTTCGATCCATTCCGTCCCACAGCGTCTCCGAAATGCCGGACGGCCCCCGATCTACAAGGATTCGCATCAGGTTCATCCCGAAATCGAAGATCCGGATTTCAACGTCGGAAGCCGTTGATAATTCATACCGGATCCGGATGAAGCTGTCGGCGGCCGGAGAGAAAGGATTCGGATACGCAAAGGCCTCAACGTCCGGTACGCGGGCGCTGGGCTGATCGGGGTGGACGGGGATATTGACTCTAAAAAGCTCCCACGAGGCTGCGCCGTCGTCGCTCCGCAGCAATCCGTCCTCCGTCCCTATCCACACCGCATCGTTCGTGACCTCCACAGAGAATACTTTTGAATCCGGTCGTATGATCGCATCTTCCCGGGATCGATCCCTGAATTCCCGAATCGATTCCCAGATGATTCCGCCGTCGCGGCTCACGAAAAGCCCATTGTCACCGGCCGCGTATACGGTCGGCCCGTCGAATCCGAAGTCGTAGATGCGCTCTCCATGCAGTGCCTGAACGAAGGTCTCTCCCCCATCACGTGTGTATGTGACGCCGAAGGTACTCCCGGAACCTTCCGTGCTGACCCAGGTCGCCATCCAGATAGTACTACGTCCCGCCAGCAGCTGCTCTTCGATCGAGATTACCCAGCTGCCGGTAAGCGAGTTGCTCGTGCCGTCCGACCTGAACCGCCGCCAGCTCTGTCCTTCGTCGAGCGACCGATTCAAGCCCCCGGCCGTACCCGCCCATACCGTACCGGAATCATCGACCAGGACCGAGAATCCCATATGGTTTAATGATCCGGTTCCTCCGCGCTGAGGCTCCAGAGTAAAGCTGTAGGACGAATCCGGGTGTATGTAATCGAGATCGTCCGGCGGAAGTACGACCCGGGACCATGTCCGTCCCCGGTCGGTCGAGCGGCGGATGCCGCTTGCCCATCCCGCTACCCATATTTCGTCCCGAACCGGATCATAGTCCACGTCGAAAGGTGGACTCTGCTGCGGAACGATTATCGGTAGCGCATCGAGCAAAGACACCCCGTACCGGATCGAATTGTCGTCCGGCCGGTCCAGCTGCGGAAATCGGTAACTAAACGAATGGCCATTGTCACCAGAGATCAGAAACCCAGCCGCCGTCTGGACATTATCGCCCGTCGTGTTGTCACTCCGGCCCAGCCCTGCCACGATAACGCCCGCATCGACATCGATGGAGAAAAGCCGATTGGCAGATCCGAAAAGAGAGTCGGATTCGACCAATTTCCAGGTCCGACCTCCGTCCTGCGTAAAATTCAGGTATGGACCGACCCAGAGCTCGTCCCCGTTCGCATGAAGGTTGGCCACCGAGTTACTCAGAATGCCGTATTTACTATCGGTGAGTTGGCGTACGAAGTCCTGGCTCCTTTGCCCATCCTGAGCAAGAACCCCAGAGACCAGTTTAACGCCCACTAATGCGGCGACAAACGCGATTCTGAAAGCCGGTCTTCTCAATGCCTACTCCACCTTAATCGTTCTCGAAACGGTGTTGCTCTCGAGGCCGGATCTATCTATCGCCTTGAAAACAAAAAGATTGTCGCCCGCGGCATTCGATGCGTCCAGTTGAATCGTCAGTGTAAACAGGCCATCCGAGGCTACCTCGTCGCCACTCGGCCCGAATCCTACGGCATTGCAGGTCGCCTCTCCCCCGTCATCACAGAGCTGCAGCGTGACCGAATTGTTGA
>JACZYK010000125.1:2885-7492 GCA_022571135.1 Bacteroidota bacterium | reverse complement strand
CCAGTCCTTCGGTCGACAGCGATCCGTTCGGACTGCGCGAGTTCATCCGAAATCAGGACAATGCGCTCTCCGTCACATGGGACAACCCGACCAGGAAGTTGCATTTCGTGGCCGTCAGAAGCCCTGATAGCGATTCTCCGGACTATATCCTGCCGGAGTTCATCCGGGAACGATTCACGGGATTTGAATTGCTCACCGAACCGACAACTGCTAATTTCTTCGACATCCGCCTGTTTCAACTCGAGATTTTCGGCAGCTACTCGGTCACGGTTTACCGAATCAACCAGGAGTACGCCGACCTTTACGAAAGTCGTGAACAGGATTCACGAGATCTGAACGAGCCCCTTTCCAATATTGAAGGAGGACTCGGCGTTTTTAGTGCATTCAACGGTCAGATCACCCAATTCGAAATCATCCGGGAGTAAGAGACTGGGTGCTTTCGTGCGTTCTGAAAAACTTCCGAGACCGAAGACACGCAGGGAATGGTTGACCCCCTTTCAGCGTCCAACAGACATGATTCTTCCTCGGTAGTACCACGCTGCATCATCATGAAATCCTTTACTCAGACCGTTGCATCCCAACATCCAATCTTGCTGACCCTGATAGGTATTCTGGTTCCTATTCTGTTCATGACCGGATGCGCCGGTGCGACGCAGCTTCTTTATGAATCGACCTCCGCTCCGGTCCACGTGGATGGTAACCTGGAGGAATGGGAAGGATCTCTCAAAGCGGTGGAGAGCGGGAAATTATCAATCGGTATCCGTAAACACGATCAGTTCTTCTATATCGCCGTCGAGACCACCGACGCAAATCTGATGCGTCAGATCATGGCATCAGGATTGACCGTATGGTTTAATCCGACGGCCGATAAAACCAAACACCTCGGCATTCGCTTCCCGATCGGAATGATGACATCGGTTGGCGCGCGGCGTGAACCCGGCCAAGCCCGTCAGCCCGGCGTACCAGGCGCGGGTGGCACCCTGTTCTCGGAGCTCGAAATCGTGAACGAGTCAGGTGAGGCCCGACGCGTCCCGGTGGACGGAGTGGCGGGAATCGCTGTGCGAGCGCGCGCGGAACTGGGCGCCTTTAGATATGAACTCCAGATCCCGATAGCTTCCAGCGAGTCATTTGACTACGGCCTCGATATAAGTACCATGGGCACGTTCGGTCTCGGACTTGAAACCGGAGCAATCGGTCCAGCCGCGGGCGGAGCAGGCGGCGGAGCTGCAGTCGCTGGACGCGGAGGAGGCCGCGGGGGTCGCGGAGGTGGTCGCGGGGGTCGCAGAGGGGGTCGCGGCGGCGGAAGCCGTGGAGGAGGTCAGCGAGGTGGCGGCGGCGGCGCGGGTAGTGGCGGATTCGAGCCTTTGCAGTTCTGGTCGGTGGTATCGGTCGCTGAAACCCCGTAAACAGGTCGCCGATCATAGCAGGTTATTCCAGACCCACACGAGGGTTCTGATCCCCAGAAACCCGCAAACAGTCGTAATGACCACGCCGAGAAATACGTATCGTCGAGGCAGGGCAATCTCTCTTTGATTCAGGGTAACGTATACGAGTACGCCCGCGATGAAAGGTAGCAACAATCCGTTCGCCGCCTGTGCTGCGATAATCACGTTCAAAGGCGAAAATCCCGTCAGGCTGAACATCAGACCTGTGAGCAACACAGAAATCCATAGCCCTCTGAAGCGTATGTCTTTGCGATCAGCCGGCCACGAGAACAGCTCGCCGATACCGGCGGCTACCGCCAGAGGAGCCGTCACCGCAGACGTGATTCCGGCGGCGAACAGACCGAAGCCAAAAAGGTAACGAGAGGCGCTGCCGGCAACGGGTTCGAGCATCGCTGCGAACGAACCGACGTCGGATACCTCGGCTGAGCCCGTAAAGATGGTGGCTCCCGCAAATAGAATGGCGAGCGATATCAGCCCTCCCAGAGGAAGAAAGATGCCCATCCCGAAGAGCTCACGTCGCCACGAAGAGGCGGCGGGCTGGTCGGCCCAGAAAGTCTTAGTCGCGGAGGCGTGCAGGAAAAGGTTGTATGTGACGATCGTCGTCCCCGTCAGAGCGATGATGGTCACGATGCTGTCTTCAGGAATAGAGGGTACGACGAGGCCTCTGATGGCGCTTCCCCAGTCCACCGGCGATACCAGCATGGTGCCGATGAAAAGAAGGCTCATCAACATAATAAGTGCCGTGAGCGCGTTGCGGATCGCACGCATGTCTAGCAGCAGTATCGCGCCGGCGATCAACACGATCGGTAACGACCACCATCTGGGATCGAACAGGTCTCCGAAAACGACATGCAAACCGGCCGACGCGCCAACAAGATTGCCCGTCTCAAAAGCCGCGCTGCCGATCCAGAGACCCAGAACCACCAGAACAAAGACCGGGATTCGAATGCGTCGATTCGATGTGACCTGACGAATTGCCTCACCCAGTCCTTTTCTACCCAGAATTCCCGTTCCAGCCGTAAACGTCTGCAGGACAAAGACTCCGGCTGTCGCAAAAATGAGCACCCAGGCAAGGTCGTAGGAGAACCGGACACCGGCCGATGCGCACGTCAATACGGTACCCGGGCCCACGAATGCGGCCACTATAATGGATGACGTTCCGATGTTTTTCACCAGAAAGCACCTCCTTCTTATCACATAATAATGTAAGACGATTATGTCCGAATATTACACAGAGTCCTTTCATCCCGCGCACGAGATATCGACAGCACATCCGACGTAGCTCTGAGATCTCCCCGGCCGCAGACATTCCGTTAACGTGAGATCAATATCTTTCGCGCCGAACACGACAGACCTTCAATGAGTGACCTCGCCCAGAGTAAACACGATGTTGATCGGCCCACGGCCCTGGCTGCCGCCATCTGGCTGGGTATCGTCGGCGCGTCGGTGCTGCTCATCCTCCCGGTTTTTATCGGAGCGCTCGTAGATGATCTCGGTTTCTCGAACGAATCTGCCGGGTGGATCGGCTCGGCAGATCTAATCGGCTATGCTCTCTCTTCTTTTGCGGCATTCAGAACTGTACGTCGAATTGCCTGGACCAGGATTGTCTATACAGGTCTGGTGTTGATGCTCGTTGGAAACCTACTTTCTGCAGTGATTACTACGTTCTGGCCTCTCTTCATCGTACGAACCGCACTGACGGGATTCGGGGCTGGGCTGTTGATTACGGTCGCCTACACACTGCTCAGAGATACCGAGAATCAGACCAGAAGTACCGGGATTTACTGGAGTTTCAACGTCCTCGGAGGCGCAGCGGGACTGATCATCTTCCCCCGCATAATATTGATGTCGGGGTCAACGGGGATGTTTCTTTTACTTGCAACAACCGCCTTATCCGCCGTCCCCTTCGTGCACTTCTGGTTACCCTCTCGTTCACAGGCGAGGGATCCCGACCGACAGGAAGCACCCGACGCGCAGTATGCTTCTATCGTCAGGGCCTCGAGACCCGAGTGGTCGCATACCGCTCCCATATTCCTGATCCTCGGGGGCATTGCGCTCTTTAATTTCGGACTTGGAGGCGTCTGGGCGTTCGTCGAGCGGATTGGGATCGAAAACGATATTGAAGTCCTCACCGTCGGGACAATTCTTTCAGCTACATACGTTGTGAGCATGCTCGGTTCGGCTGTGGCATCGTGGCAGGGCGCTCGATTCGGGTACCTCGGTCCTTATGCCATCGGAATTACGATCATGTTCGCTTCGCTGGGCGCGCTCTTGCAGGGGTCAGGTATCGCGATTTTCATTCTCGCGCTTGGCCTGATGAATTTCGCCTGGAATTACTGCCTTATCTATCAGTTCAGTGCGGTGTTCGCAAACGACGAGAGCGGTCGGATGAGTGTATTCATCATCTTCTTTGAGGCCGCCGGCCTGATGCTGGGCCCGGGAGTCGCAGGTTTTCTGGTTGAACGCGTCGAACTCTCAGGCGCGCTCTGGATGGGACTGGGCTGCTGTGCGCTGAGCCTGTTCTTTTTTATGGCGACGAAATGGCAGCATCTTTCGATGAGAACCCTTCGAACGTAAAGAAGCCGGATGTGCGCACCCTGTCACCCGTAACCCTCGATCTTGAGTTCGAGTGTCTATTCCTCTTTGAGTCGATCGAGTATATTTAGGCTAACAACATTCTCCGGATTGAGAGCGACAGACTTCTCGAAATTCACGATCGCTTCGCGTCGAGCGCAGGCTTGCAAAAAAGCTTTGCCCAGATGATCAAAGATCGAGAAATCATCGGGGTGCGTCTCGGCGTTCAGTTTCAGCAGAGCGATGGCAAGCTCAACCTCGCCCTTGCGCAAGTAGTATTCCCCCAGTCGATTCAACTGTTGCGCCCTAAAATCATAGATTTCTGATTTTTCAGCTCTGAGCGTATGGTATTTTTTGATGGCTGCATCCAATCCTTCGTGACGGATGATTTCGCCCATTGTCCGGGCGATCGACAGTTTGAACAGCACATACTCATTTTTTAGAGAAACATATCCTGACGTCTCGTCGGTCGCGAATTTCCTCTGAAGGACAATCGTCGTGATCAGACCTGCTATGAGAGTCAGCAGCCCGTACACGAGCATAGGGAGAACGGGCGATGCTTTCTCGGCTGGGTCGACATAGAGTTGA
>JACZYK010000125.1:0-2875 GCA_022571135.1 Bacteroidota bacterium | reverse complement strand
ACGACGTGATACCACGGCGATTTCCCCTTTCACGGCTAAAACCGTCCCAGATCGAAAAAGCAACCGGCACGAATCCACGCTCCTCGAATGCGATGTGATCCTCCGCCACGCGCGCTCTGCGCAGGATCACAGTCCACCTACCGTACTCAAATTCGCTCCATACATCGAGTTCCGGTCCGGCGACTGTAAGGTCCCGGAAGCCCCGACCGACGTAGTGAGCAGCCCTCGAGCCCGCAAGGTCGGCAAACCAAATGTCCGTACTGAGTTTCCGATCTCCGAACAGGAAGAAAGGTTTATTAGCCCCCAGAGGCATCGCAGTGGGAAACTGCACCGCAATGGCGTCTGAAAACGTCAGGGTTGTATCTGTATCGTCAAGCCACGGTGGGACCGGGAGATCGGGAGCATTTCGACCGGTGGTCTGCGCACTCATATCGTTCCACGACAGCATCAACGCAACGTATTGCTCCGAGACGACCGCGCGTACCTCGACCGCATTTACTGCCGGAAAAAATGCGCGGCCGGGTTCGGTGACCTGTCCCACAACCGGAAATAATGTCGGTTCGGCATCGGCGAACGTAACCGGGTCCAGAGCTACCCCGGGCTCATCGATAATCGAAAGAGCGGTCACCACGGTGCCGTACTCCGGAGCATCCGGCGACAGCGAATACACGTAGTTCACGAGGTTCCACTGATCTTCCTGCGGCTGGATGTTAAATGCCGGCATCGGAGATCCATCCAACCCGGTCGTAAACGTTCGATAAATGTCGCGGCGCGAGGAGCCACCCCGATACGTCCACCGCTTCGTCATGTCTGTCGCGCGAATCGGATATCCCCACTGATCTTTCAGAGTCGGCGCGGATTTCCCATCGCCACGCCCCTGCAAGCCATGGCAATCCGAACACTGATTTTCCAGGTAAACCTCCCTGCCTCTCTCTATGGATTCGTCGGTAATATCCGGAGGCTCCGGCAGCTCGACTGACACGACATCGCCGAAGGTTATAAAGTCCCCCGAGAACGTCTTGATGTGATACGTCAGATTCGCGATTTCATCGTCCGACAGCGAAGGCCAGGCCGGCATGCTAGTGTACGGCATCCCAAGACGGATACTTCGCTTGATGTCTTCATCGGTCGGTAATTCTCCGGTCTCCGTCGTTCGGAATTTGAACATCGCCGACGTGAAGTCTCGAGGTGCGGGGCGAAGATATGGTGTTGCCGGTCCAGCGCCATCACCACTCGTTCCGTGGCAGTGAGCGCACATTGTCTCATACAGAAGCCGGCCGGACTCGCGCTCGGCGTCGGTTCCGAGATCGATCTCCTGAGCCCCGGCGTCGAGCGACAACAGTGCCAAGACAGCGATAGCCAGAAACGCTTTCATTCGTGTGTTTTCTTTTCTCTTGGCCTCTGATCCATATAGTCAAAAAAGGATTACGTCCCGAATGTCCTATTCGCTCAGGGGAGTCTCCCGGGCCCGCATCGAATGATTCTTTGGAGACTCATTTGTTCACCGATTAACAATCCTGCAACACGATCGGAAGTATCGCACGCTATCTGTGTCTCGTGGCACACTAAGTGGATGCCGGGATATCACCCACGAGAAGTTGGGCCGTTTACCCTGCAACAATTTAGCGCCAATATTAAGGAGATTGATCGGTCAATTATTGAGACCCGACAATCGTGGCTGAAGATAGCATTGTGCGCGGACAACACACAAAAAAAGAGGGCTTCAGTTTGAAAAAAATCTATTCAATCTCATTGATTCTGGGATCCATCCTTGGAGGGCATAACTTAGCGTGGTCACAGTACGCGACAGTTGAAGTCACCAACGGCGGGGTGATTCAGGGTCATGTCACATTTGCCGGCGAAGCACCCGCTCCGAAAATATTACAGGTTTCTCAAAGCCTGGAAGTCTGCGGCAAATCAACCCTGTACGATGAATCCTTGATCGTGTCGAGCGAAAGTCAAGGATTGAAAAATGCGGTTGTCTGGCTGACTGACATTTCGTCTGGAAAAGGTTGGCCCGCCGATTCGGAACTCCCGTCACTCAACCAAAACGGGTGTCGGTTCGACCCGCATGTGATCCTCGTTCCCGAGAATGTCAGGTTTGATGTCCTGAACAACGACGGAACACTCCACAACATTCACACGCATGGTGAGAAAAACAGGCCTATAAACAGGGCGCATCCAAAGTTCACGAAAAAGATAGCTATTCGTTTTCGAGTACCCGAATTCGTGAACGTCACCTGTGATGTCCACGGTTGGATGCAAGGCTGGATCGTCGTCATGGCGCATCCCTACTACGCCGTAACAGATGAAAACGGCGTGTTTGAACTGGCAGGTATTCCGACAGGCACCTATAACGTCGAATTCTGGCACGAAAAATTAGGTACACAAATGAAAGAAGTAACCATCACTGCGGGCGGAGTGGCTCAGCTCGACGCACAGTTTGAGATGCACTAGAAAAATCCTCTGAGGAATACTCGAATTAAATGAAAAACTTCATTTTGCGATTCCTGATGATCCTGGCACCGATTCTTTTCCTTGGAGCTCGGGGAACCGGACCAGAAGGACGAGATGATGATTTTTTGGCTCGGCGAAACGCTCGCATTGGGAATGTTTGCATCATTAAATCCACTCGCATGGCTCTGGGGCGCATTTGCGTCGAAATGGATGGGAAATATCAGCCGGCCTCTCGAATTAGCTGCCATCAACGCAGTATGTGCAGGAATATTGCTAATCAAGAACGACTCGTTCGATCTACCTCAGATAATCATCGGCTCTCTTTTCTCCGGGTTCGTAATCCACTTCGGCATTGTCCTGATAGGCAAGTCATTTCGGACAATTCGTAAGGCAGCGGAAGCCAGTACCGCCGCGGTGA
>JACZYK010000124.1 GCA_022571135.1 Bacteroidota bacterium | reverse complement strand
CCCAGGGCCTTGGGTGTGGTCGCGGCGTACAATGCGACGTCCAAGTCCGCGAAGACCTGCTCGGTCGCTGAGATGAAGGCCAGCCGTCGGGCCTCGTCGTCCCAGGTCGGCAGGTAAGCGTCGTACAACGCCATCAGGTGCGCCTTCGCCGCGTTAATCGACTCGATGATCATGGTCGTTCTCCTTGTGCTGAGGGTGGCGGCGCCCAGGTTGACTAGACCAAGGCGCCGCCGTTGCCGGGCAATTGTGGCCCCCGGCGAATGGGTTAACGGGAGAAGGGTTGCTTGACGCCGGCCTTCGGGGCACCGGGTGCCTTGACGGGAACGAAATGCGGCGTGGGCGCGTTCGGCTTGCCCTTCGGCAGGGCGCTTGGTACGCGGCGGCCGGCGTTGGCCGGGGTTTTCTTGAGTGCCATGATCTATTCCTTCGCTTTGAGGCCCTGTGGGCCGTTGTGTGGCCTTTCGGCCGGGGGTCGGGCCGATGGCCCAGAGGTAGGCTTGATCGCGCCCACGGGCCGCCTGTGGCCCGACGTCAGGCCTGCTACGCGACGACGCCCAGAGGCCTGCGCCAGGGACGCCAATAATCGTTGACTTGGAGCCATTTTCATCACCTGAAACGTATTAGATTCCGTGTTAATCTGAAAATGCCGTTGATTTCAAAGGGCAGGTCAGTTAATTGAAGGTTTGCAGGGGCGCGCCAGCCGGGTGCGTGACGACCGGCGGCGCAGCGCCCTGCTTACGTCCGGCCGAGGCCCTCACAACCCCAGACGGGCGTTCTTTTTATGCGGCGCGAAGGCCGTGATGCCGCCGATTCCAGAGCCCAACGGCAAGGTGGCCCAGCAGGGACCGTACCGTCCTCGTACCGCCCCACATCGCACGAGGACGGTACGCGCAACCCCATAGCCACTGCGGCCTGTACCGGCGTACCCTCCTGTACCTTCCTATATCGATATACTAATTCTGGTAAGGGGTAGGGGGTATGGCCCTGGTACACGTGCATCGGGACTGCCATAACCCTTGTAATCGGATCCTTGACTGCACTCGTGCATAGGTAGCGCTACTATGGCCAAATTCAAACGATTACGACTTTTTTCGCCCAAAGTCAGGCCGGTCGGCGACACACTGGAGAAAGGTAACGGCGGTAATCAACTCTCCCGGCGTGCCAACATTACTGTGAAAGCGTCGATCTTGACGACTCTACTTGCGGTGACGCTCGCTGTTTTTCCGCGAGGGCAAGTGCTACAGTACACCGTGCAGGTCAACGATGTCTGGCGACAGGACAATCTTCTGGCGCCCTTCCCATTTCCGATTCAGAAGGCTCGCGCGGACATCGCCACCGAAATCCGACAGATCCGAGTCGACACGCCGCCTATTTTTCGTACCGTCGAACACGCCATCGATCAGGTACGTACCGAGTCCGACTCGTTGGCTGGCGAACTGGATTTCATCTTCGGTCTTTATGCCTCGTTTCTCGGGAATAAGTCAAGGGGAAGGATGGAGGCTGCCATTGCGGATTCTGCCGCATATGCAGCTTCCCGAGATCGTTCCCGTGTGAGACTGAACGATAATCAGTGGAATCGGATGCTGGAATCGTTCACCAGTACGGTTCCCGGACTTGCATCCAGGACAAGATCCACCACTTCAGAACGACTCGACCGAACACTCCTGAGAGAGGCGGGGAATACGGCTACCCAACTCATGAACAGAGGGGTGATAAATATTCCCAGAGACAGCATATTCTCGGATCGGATCGTTGTGCTGAACGACGCAACGCAGAGGCAGGAAACGCTTGTAACCTCTGCAGTGAGCACGAATGAGGAGGCATTCCAGATCGCCAGTAACTCGTTCAGGAATATTCATCTAACCGATCCGGATGCCTCCGCGATTGCCACGGTATTCTTCTCGCTGGTATTTCGTCCATCGCTGCTCTACGACAGGATGGCCACCGAGCAGAGGTGGAGCGACGAGGAAGGGCGAATCCTTCCTCGAGAGGGCCTCGTGCGTAAAAACGAAGTCGTCGTGCGACGGGGAGATGTAGTCACTCCTGAGATTCAACGCAAACTGTTGTCCCTGGAACAGCAACTGAATGCCCGATCGGGAAATACACTTTTGTGGAGACAGCTACTGGGTCAGCTGATTCTGGTCGTGACGACCTATCTGATTTTCTTCCTGTATCTGTATTTACTCAGGCGCCCGATATTCGATGACAATCGCATGATATTTCTGATATCCATGTTGTTTCTCGGCATCGTAGGATTTTATGGCGTGGCACTGAGGTCTGCGCTTCTCGACATGTATATCGTGCCGGTGGCGATGGTCGCAATTCTATTGACGGTCATTTTCGATTCACGGGTAGCCATGTTCGGAGCTCTCACTCTGGCGCTTACAGGTAGCCACCTTCTCAGCTACGATTTTGCCTTTACGTTCGCGACCCTCTTTGCATGCACGCTGGGAATATTCAGCGTAAGGGACATACGCAACAGGGGACAATTTTTTCTCAGTGCGGGTCTGGTTTTCCTCGGGTATCTGGCCGTTCTCTGTGCGACATATCTGTTGCAGAACCAGCCTATCGATCGATTTACCGGCCAAATAATCTTCACAGCGATCAGTTCCGTCCTGCTTCTGCTCGCCTATCCCATGCTCTGGATTTTCGAACGCACGTTCGATCTGACGACCGACCTGACGTTGCTCGAACTCTCTGATACGAATCGGCCCTTGCTCAAGGATCTTAGCATGAAGGCGCCCGGCACGTTCAATCACGTGCTCCAGGTGGCCAATCTGGCAGAAGCAGGAGCGACGACCATCGGAGCCAACGCGCTGTTGACCCGTGTAGGTGCTCTGTACCACGACATCGGCAAAATGGCCAAATCGGAGTATTTCGTCGAGAATCAACGCGGATCTGAAAATCCGCACGACCAACTCAAACCCAGCATGAGTGCGCTGATCATCTCGAGTCACGTCAAAGAAGGGCTGGAGATTGCCAGGAAGCACCGGATTCCCCAGCCCGTGCAAGATTTTATTCCCATGCACCACGGGACGACGAGGATCGAGTACTTCTATCAGAAAGCTCTCGAACAGCATCAAACAGGGGACCCGAAAATATCAGAATCAGAGTTCCGGTATCCGGGCCCCAAACCAGATACGGTCGAGACCAGCCTGCTTATGCTGGCCGACTCCGTGGAAGCTGCTGCGAAAGCCATGAATAATCCCACACACAAAAGGCTCGAATCGCTGGTAAACAGCATCTTTGAGTCCCGGATGGTGGACGGTCAGCTTGACGAGAGTGGACTTACGTTTGCGAATCTGAATAGGGTCAAGAAAACTTTTCTTAAGGTTTTGATGGGATTCTATCATGTACGCGTCAAATACCCGGGAGACGAGAGTGAAAGCCGGCAGCTTCAGGAGGAAGATCCGAAAGGGATGAAACTATCGGCGGGTGCCTGATCCGAATAGAATTCGTGATTATTCCGGCATTTCCCGTGTCAGTTACTATTCACGCTGCCCTTGCCGTGGTTTCCGGCGGACATCCTCCGGGTCAGGCGGGGATTAGCTTTCTGAGGCGATCGAGTGATGCGCGCGTAACGTCGATCTTAAGTTCGGCATGTTTCCGGGCATATGTCAGAAACGGTTTCACTTTTCGTCTTGCGCCGGTCGTGTACAGGACGAGTTCACACTGTCGGATAAGCGGAGCCACGTGGCTATCTCCGTCCTGAACGGAGATAGCCAGGACCTGGCCCGAGAACCGCGTTCTGTAGCGAAGTTCGGATGTCAGAGCTTCTATAGCGTCCGGGTAACGGGTGACCAATCCGAGTGTCTCGCGCTCGAGTAAACGGGATACTAATCCGAGAGCCTCGCCACATAGTTCCGTCTGCAACCCGATGACATCGCCACCCGGAGCTAGTCCGAGTACGCCCCGAATATTTTCAAAAGGAACCAGGACGATATCAGAATCAGCATGGTGCACGAGCTCCGCCAGAGTCGAGGGGATCACTTCTTTCTGGAAAAAAGCCATCAACTGTTCAGCGCAGCGGTCGCCCCACTCTTTATACGAACCGGCAACGACGATTTTGTGTTGATACTCCTCCGTTTCCAGGAGAGAAGATTGCTCCTGGATCAGATACTCGATTTCCTGTTCGTCAAGGCCGAGGCCGAGTAATCTCTCGAGTGTATCGTGAACGATGGCGGCTCCCTGCTCCATACGATCAGATTTGGACGGTGGCCTGTAGTCCAGCACCCGAAATCCGCTACCGGGCCTGGACTCGACCAGCTTGTCATGTTCGAGCGCCGTATATGCCTTTCTCACGGTGTGGAAAGACACGCCCAACTGATCTCCCATTTTTCGGGTTGATGGAAGGATCTCTCCGCTTCTGAAATGTCCGTTCGCGATCAGGAAGCGGAGCCTGGAGACCAACTGAACGTGGATAGGAATATCAGATGTGCGATCGATCAGTATCATTCAATTCCTGAAGTTGTCGTACGAGATCTTGCGGTGCTTCCCAATCGCTTTTTTTAAGGCGGTAGATATCGTGCCCGACTGTGAGCTGAATATCGGTTTCTCCGTCACGAACATCCAGGAGCCGATACCATACGAGCTTTTGCGAAGGCCGAGCGGCCTCAAGAAGCGAGCGGACAGAGACGGCCGGTGGACGAATGTGAATTTCTACGATTTCGTCCTGGATGCGGATATAGGTCCAGACGGCAGAGAGAACGATCGCGATCGGCAATCCAGCGTACAGGAAATAGAGCGCGGGTGAACCTTCCAGCATTGACACCAACGCTCCCATCATTACAGGGAGCACACACGCCGAAAGAGGCCGCGCCATGCGAGCCGTGAACACATAGTTCCTGACTCTATCGCCTGGATGTCGGTGCGACTGTATGATTACGTGTTCGTCCAACTTTAGGCCCTATTCCGGGATCATTTAAACGCCGACTGCCTCGCGCATCCACTTGGTGCCGAAGGCTCTCAACACAGGGACGTCCTTGACGGTCTTAAGTCCCGGAGTCGCATTCAAGACACTCGGGATTCCGTTTATGAGAGTCGCAACGGTCGCGGTATCACCAAAAATTCCACCCCGTACAACGAGATCCATCGGGGGATCGCCGGTCACCAGGACGGCATCACGAGGCTCTTCAGCACCGACGTACATCTTCAGGTCCAGGTCAAGTACACAATTATCTCCGATGTATCCTTTTGCCGAATGGTGGATTCCAGCTACCTGGCCTTCTTCCACGGTCAGATACGGCGTGACGACCTGTCTGTCTGAAACGACGGGCTCGAGCTGCTCGTCGATCCGATCGAGGGGCCACCCGAGACCGTCGGCGACCAATCGGACGGATTCCACGAGTCCGATATGGCCTAACGTACCCGCCGCTTTTTTCTCATTGAATTCGTCAACTGAAAGACGCGCGCCGACTTTCAGTTGGAGCGGTAGACGTCTTAAACCAGCGTCCACTACGCGGTTTACTTCGATTTTAAAGACCTCAGTACATACACCGGTCGCCATCAGTGCCAGTGCGTCCATGGCGTAGCCAGGATTGACGCCCGTCCCGAGGATGGATACCACGTTTTCCCGGGCGACTGCATCGAGTTCCCTGGCTAGCTCCGGATACCTGTCAAACGGATAAGACAGTTCCTCGGTGGACGAGATGACATTGACTCCGGCGCGGGCGCAGAGCATCAACTGATCGTACATCCGGTCCAGGAAAGAGGTCGTCGTGTGTACGACGATGTCCGGTCGCGTATCGGCCAGCGTTTTTGCCGCATCGGGGGAAATCACGACGCCGATAGGTTTCTCAAGCCCCAGGATATCGCTTACATCGTGACCCACTTTATCGGGATCGATGTCAATGGCACCTACCAGATCTATCGCAAAATCTTTCGACAGCATCGTTCGAATACAAGACTGACCGATCGGGCCTAGTCCAAACTGAATGACACGAATCTTGTGTGACGCCATTTGATCGGTTACGTCGTTGGTTGAGTGAATCCGTAGCGGGAAGGTTTGTTGACTACATGACATCAAGGTCGTCCGGATCTTTCTCCAGGAAAGGATACCCGTAGTGTGTCGGCGGATAGAAACTCTCTTTTATCGATCGAGGGGATACCCACCGAATAAGATTCAGATAAGATCCGGCTTTATCGTTCGTGCCCGAGCCCCGGGCGCCGCCGAATGGTTGTTGTCCGACAACCGCCCCGGTCGGCTTGTCGTTGATATAGAAATTGCCGGCATTGTCCTGCAGTCTCTCGGTTGTCTTCGCAATTATGCCTCGGTCCCGGGCAAATACGGCCCCCGTCAGTGCGTAGGGCGAAGTGCTGTCGAGTAGGTCGAGTGTCTCGTCGTACTTGTCGTCGTCATAAATGAAGAGCGTGACGACAGGGCCAAAAATCTCCTCACACATCGTGAGATACCCGGGATCATCGGTTTTCAATACGGTGGGCTCGATGAAGTATCCAACTTCGTCTGAGTATCCTCCTCCGTGGACAACTTCTACGCCCGGCGCCGCTTTCGCATGGTCAATGTATCCCGTGATACTATCGAACGCCGCCCTGTCGATAACGGCGTTTATGAAGTTGGAGAAATCCTCGACCGGACCCATCTTGATTTCGCTCAACTGACCGAGCATGATTTCACGTATCTCTACCCAACGTGATTTCGGGAGGTAAACGCGCGAGGCGGCAGAACACTTCTGTCCCTGGTATTCGAAGGCTCCTCTCACGATGGCCGTTGCGACGGCAGCAGAGTTGGCCGAGGGATGAGCCACTATGAAGTCCTTTCCACCCGTTTCTCCGACGATGCGCGGATAAGACCGGTACGAATTCATATTAACAGCGATCGTTCTCCACATGTGCTGGAAAGTTTCGGTGGACCCTGTAAAGTGCAGTCCGGAGAAATGCTCGGAATTGAAGATATGTTTGCCGATCAGAGAACCCCGGCCTGGGATCATGTTGATGACTCCGGCGGGTAGGCCGGCTTCCTCGAGGAGTTTATAGATGTAGTAGCCGGAGAGTAGCGACGTGGTCGACGGTTTCCAGACTACGGTATTACCCATGAGCGCCGGCGCCGTGGGGAGATTGCCGGCGATCGAAGTAAAGTTGAAAGGCGTAACAGCCAGAACGAATCCCTCGAGAGGCCTGTATTGCATCCGGTTCCAGACGCCTGGAGACGAATCTGGCTGCTCCCGATAAATCTGTTCCATGTAACGAACATTGAAGCGGAAGAAATCGATCAGTTCACAGGCCGCGTCGATCTCTGCCTGATGAACGGTCTTGCTTTGACCCAGCATGGTCGAGGCATTGATACGATCGCGCCAACGCCCGGCCAGCAGATCGGCGGCCTTTAAAAAAATCGCTACCCGGTCTTGCCAGGCCAGCGCATTCCACGCCGGCCAGGCCTCTTTGCACGCTTTGATCGCCTGCCTGGCCTCGGCTTCACCACATTGATGGTGCTCGGCCAGGACCCGCTGATGGTCGTGTGGCATCACTGATTGCTGCAGGCGTCCGGTGCGAATTCTTTG
>JACZYK010000123.1 GCA_022571135.1 Bacteroidota bacterium | reverse complement strand
CGCTCCCTGGTAGACGTCCGGAGTCCACATGTGAAACGGTGCGGCGCTCACTTTGAAGAAAAAGCCCACCAGAAGCATCGAGACGCCTGTCCAGAAGAGAATATTGGGCTCTCCTGAGGCCAGCGAATCACGCATTTCCGTCAGGTACATGGTGCCCGTTGCTCCATAGAGCAGGGCCATTCCATACAGGAAAAAACCGGTGGAAAAGGCGCCGAGCAAGAAGTACTTCAGAGCGCTTTCTATCGCACCCTTGTTCGAGCGGATTAGGCCGGTCAGGATGTACAGGCAGATCGACATGGTTTCCAGTCCGACGAACACCGTGATCAGGTGATTGGCCGATCCGAGAAGCATCATGCCGGTTATCGCGAACAGCAGAAGCGAATACACTTCACCGATGTGTTGGCCAATGCGTTCCAAGTAGGGTTTGATCAGAAGGACCGACAGAAGGCCCGAGCCTAGCACGATGGCGTTCACGTAAGAAGCCATCCCTCCGTGCCTGACCATATCATAGTAAACCGTTCCCGTGCCGTTCCCTATCCGCGTCGCCTCCAGTGCGAATCCGATTGCAAGCGTGACCGCAGTGATCCAGGGGATGGCAGGATGGTTCCGTCGAAAGGCATCGAATAACACTACGATCAGTCCCACGAGGGTGACGAGAACCATCGGGAGCGTCAGACTCATATCCGAGAGGAGGGAAGAATATGCCTGAGAGAGTTCCATCAGAGGTTGTCAGTCATTTTGCCGCGCTTTTCTTCGCCGCCTGCTCAGATCCAGGAAAATTGTTCGATCGCTCGGGCGAGCGTTACGTCGAGTGATGTCACACGATTTCCGGCATCGTGCGTGGTGAGCGATACATCCACGCGATTATATACGTTGGTTATTTCGGGATGATGACCCATCTCCTCCGCCTCGAACGACATCCTGACGATAAAGCTAATCGCCTCCCGAAATGATGAAAATTCGAATCGCTTCTGCAAGCGGTTCTCGCTGAATGACCATCCCGGGAGCTCATCCAGCATCGCGAGGATGTCACCTTCAGATAAGGGAATTCGATCGGACATTTGTTTCGTCGGTCTGTATTAAAAAATCCATCCGCTGAAGAATACCACAAAGACCACAAAATAAATCGGGAGCAATATGGGCAGCGAGTATTTGAAAATGTAGCCCATGAATGAGGGCGTCTCGACTCCATTGGCTTCGGCAATGGCCTTGACCATGAAATTCGGTGCGTTTCCGATATATGAGAGCGCTCCGAAGAACACTGCGGCCACCGAGATGGCTTGCAGGACGATCGTGGACGACAGACCACTCTGAACGACGCCTTCCGCGAACGACGCGACAACCGCCGGGGCGTTGGCATCCATGGCATATTTTCCCATCGCCGCGGCAAGGAAATTGAGATAGGTCGGCGCATTGTCCAGAATCGCCGAGAGCAACCCCGTGCCCCAGTAAAACATGCCGACGGTCAAAGAATCCGAATTAGTCGAGGCAAAATTCGAGATCAGCTGAAGCGCCGGCTGCATGGTTGCAAAAATACCGAGGAACAGCCATCCGACTTCTCGAATGGGTTCGAGGGTGAATTCGTTCTTTTTCAGGGCTTCTTTGTCCGCCGTCAGGAATGCGAGAGCCGCGACGGAGAACATGATGATCTCTCGTATGCCGAACGGGATTCCGTAGAGCTGCACCAGATTAGGTACCCATTCGAAAACGTTCGGATCGATGAAAACCGAAGCGACTATGATCGCCACCCAGATAAAACTCTTCGTGCCCTGGAGGCTGATCATTGGTTTGTCCGGATCCGGAGCCGGACCCTCGGCCCTGTTCCTCCTGTCGAAGACGTAGAAGACCAGCAATATCAGGATTGTAGTTGGCAGCCAGATGTACCACACATGGGTCAGCGTCCAGAAAAATGGTACGCCCCGGAGAAATCCGAGGAAGAGGGGTGGATCACCGATGGGAGTAAGGGCACCGCCGACATTGGCGACCAGGAAAATGAAAAAGACGATGTGGTAGGCCCGGAGACGGCCTGCGTTCAGGCGCATGTAGGCGCGAATGAACAGCATTGCCGCTCCCGTCGTAGCGATCAGGTTCGCTACCACCGACGCGACGAAGAGCAGTACGATGTTATTCCTCGGACTGCCCTTGAGGTTCAGGCTTAGAAAGACGCCGCTCGCCGCGATGAAAAGTGACGCGACAAGGGCGATGAATGAGATGTACTCGGTCGCGGCATGCTGGACGGGCGTAAATGTGTCGAGTGCGAAAATGTAATAACCCGAAACAAACAGCCCGAGCGCCACCGAATACCTGGGATAGTGGCGGTGCCAGTGGTGCGCGAAGAAAAGCGGACCCGTGGCGATCATGATCAGTATGGTCACGAACGGCAGGACCATCCAGACAGGTGGGAGGGCTCCGTGATCCTCGCCGGTTGCGCCGTGTTCCTGTTCGTCACCCGACGCGCCTTGCTCCTCCTCGGTCGCCCCCTCTGCCCGCTCCTGATCGCCTTGCTCCTCCTCGGTCGCCGTCTCTGCGCGCTCTTGATCGCCAATCGCGCCCGTTTCACGTCCAGCGTAGGCCGATTCCGTAACGAGCACCTCCGTGTGTGCCGATTCCGTGACGATCTCCTCCACGTGGGCCGAATCCCGGACATCCTGCGCGGAGAGAGGAGACGTCCCGAGAATAGAAAAGAGGATCGAGGCCAGAAAGACTCGATAGACGAGATTAAAAGGTATTTTGGCGCCTCGGATCATGGGCCGGATATACTTCGCTACTGTATCTGGATTAGGATTGGTCTACTCTGAGTCGGTCGCGAGATGGAGCGGTGCGGCCTCCGCCGGCTCCGCCGCGAGATGGAGCGGTGCGGCCTCCGCCGGCTCCGCCGTGAGACGGAGCGGTGTAGCCTCCGCCGCGAGATGGAGCGGTGCGGCCTCCGCCGGCTCCGCCGCGAGATGGAGCGGTGTAGCCTCCGCCGCGAGACGGAGCGGTGCGGCCTCCGCCGCGATGCGTTTCGTCTCGATCGTTTGAAGCAGATCTTGAACGACCGGTTCGCTCAACTGGAGGAAAGAGTTCGGAGCAATTCCCAGGACGACCATTAGAACGACGAGAGGGGCAAGCAGCAGTATCTCGCGGAGATTCAGATCCTTCATCGTTCGGTTTTCCTCGTTCTCGAGCGAGCCCCAGAATGTCCGGTGTACCATCCAGAGTAGGTATACGGAGGCGAATATGACCCCCGTAGTCGCGAGCGCGACGAGTGCGGGACTGTCGAGGACAGAACTCTTGAATGCCCCGATGAGAATGAGAAATTCGCCTACGAATCCGTTCAGCCCCGGTATACCCGCCGAAGCCATAACCGTGAATATCATAAAGAAAGACAGTACGGGCACTGATTTTGCGATTCCGCCGAAGTCGGTCATGAGCCTGGTGTGTCTTCTTTCATACAACATTCCGACAATGAGGAATAAGGCTCCCGTCGAAATTCCATGATTGATCATCTGGATCATCGCCCCCTGCATGGCTTCGGGGGTGAATGCGAAAATCCCCAATACTACGAAGCCGAGGTGGCTTACGGACGAGAAGGCGATCAGCTTTTTCAGATCCGGCTGTGCTCGTGAGACCAATGCACCGTATATGATCCCGATCACGGCCAGTATGGCGAACATCATTGCATACTCGTTCGCGGCATTTGGGAAGAAGGGAAGACAGAATCGGACAAGGCCGTACGTTCCCATTTTCAGGAGTACTCCGGCCAGGATGACGGATCCTCCGGTCGGGGCCTGTACGTGGGCGTCCGGCAGCCACGTATGAAATGGAAAGAGCGGCACCTTGATCGCGAAAGCCAGGGCGAAGAGCAAAAACAACCACTTCTGCGTTTCGACCGGGATGTTATACTCGACGAGTTTATACCAGTCCGTCGTGAATATGCCACCGTTGACGGCATCGCCTGCCAGGTATCCGAGCGCCAGCAACGCGACCAGCATGAGCAGAGAACCGACGAGCGTGAACAATACGAACTTGAGCGCAGCGTAAATCCGGTTTTCTCCGCCCCAGATTCCGATAATGAAGTACATCGGAATGAGCGTCAGCTCGAAAAAGACGTAGAATAAAAAAATGTCGAAGGCCGTGAAAACGCCCGTTACTCCAGTCTGAAGTACCAGCATAAGCGCATAATAGCCTTTCTGATGCTTCTTGATATACGTCCACGAGGAGAGAACGACGATGGGTCCAAACAGGGTCGTCAGTAAGACAAGCAGCAGGTTCAGACCGTCGATTCCCACGAAATACTTGATGTCGAAAGCGTCCGGAAACCATGCGAATACGGATGCGATTTGAGGCGATTCGGCGGTTGAGATTGCCGGGTCGAATCCAATGTAGAGTCCCAGCGATAGCACGAACGTAACGGTCGTGACAACGAGCGCCGTCCACTTGGCCTGCTGTGTTCGCCCCATCAACAGGATCAGAATCGCGCCGAGAAGCGGGAGAAAGATGACGAGAGAAGTTAGATGCGGAATAATCATTACGAGAAATCTCTATCAGGAGGCGCATTCACGAATTCAACCAAACAGCATGAGAGCCATTACCAGCACGGTGCCGAAAACAATCGCAAGCGCATACGTCTGAACAACGCCGGTCTGAATGTATCGAAGCACGAAGCCGGAGCCGCGCGTGAAAAAGGCTATGAAGTTGACGAGTCCGTCGATTACATATTGATCGAAAGGCGCCAGTCCCTTTTCCGCACCGCCGATGATCGGCCGGACAAACACGCGGTCGTAGGCTTCGTCGACGAAGTATTTGTTCTCCCAGATCCGGTAGAGTCGTCCGAATCGGCGGCTCAGCGACTCATCGAAGTCGAGGCCGTGCCTGGTGTACCAGCGCCAGGCTAGAAAGACACCGGAGATTGCAATGAACGATCCGAGGGCCATGAGTGCCCACTCGGTGCCGAGGCCGACGTGGCCCTCCATATGCGGTTCAGCCACGGGGCCCCCCGTCGCTTCACCCAGGAAATAGCGAATCCTGTTCCAGTCACCGTGCGCGATGACTCCCGGCAGTCCGACAAATCCGCCGACGACAGACAGGATGCCGAGAATCCACAGCGGCGTGGTCATCGTCCACGGCGATTCATGGGGTGTGATTCTGTTTGAACTCGGCCACCGCTCCTCGCCTTCGAACGTCAACACGTATGCGCGCATCATGTAGACGGCGGTCAGGAATGCCGTGATCAGGCCGACGATCCATGCGAACCAGGCGTAGTTGTAGGCCGTGGTCGCCTCGAATGCCCGGAATAGGATTTCGTCTTTAGAAAAGAAGCCTGAGAACAGCGGGATGCCGGCTATGGCCAGCGTCGAAAGTAAAAACGTTATCCGGGTGGACGGCATGTACTTCTTGAGACCACCCATGGTGCGCATATCCTGTGGATCGAAACCTTCCGCCTCTCCGTCTTGATCGAGCTGGTGTTTGACGTCGTGCATGGCGCGAATTACGCTTCCCGATCCGAGGAACAGACAACCCTTGAAAAACGCGTGGGTCATCACGTGAAAGATGGCCACAGCGAAGGCACCGACTCCGGATGCCATAAACATGAATCCTAGCTGAGAAATCGTCGAGTAGGCGAGTACCTTCTTGATGTCGTTCTGCGTGATGGCAATGGTAGCGGCCATGATAGCTGTCAGAGCACCGATTATGGCGATAAAAGCCATGATACCCTCTGCCGCGAGCACGAGAGGGGAGAGACGCGCGAGCAGATACAGCCCGCTCGTTACCATCGTCGCCGCGTGGATGAGTGCGGAAACCGGTGTCGGGCCCGCCATGGCATCCGGAAGCCAGGTGAACAGCGGAATCTGCGCACTCTTGCCTGTTGCGCCCATAAACAGCAGAAAGACGGACAGGTAGAGGACACCTTCACCCAGCAATGGACCCTGTGTCAACAGTACGTCGAAGTCCAGGCTGCCCAGCTCTCGGTATAACAGAAACATCGCGAGTAGGAAGGCGAAATCCCCGATGCGGTTCATGATGAACGCCTTGGTCGCCGCAGCGCTGTTCTTGAGGTCCGTATACCAGAATCCGATAAGCAGATACGAACACAGACCGACACCTTCCCATCCAAGGAACAGGACGACCAGGTTGTTGGCCAGAACGAGGTTGAGCATGGCGAAAATAAACAGGTTCAGGTAGGCGAAAAACCTCCAGAACCCGGTATCGCCCTTCATATAGCCCACAGAATACAGGTGGATTAGCCCTCCGACTCCGGTCACGACCAGCGTCATCAAGAGCGACAACTGGTCGATACGATACTCGAAGGCGACGCTGAAATCTCCCACCGACATCCACGTGAAGAAGTGAGCGATGATCGCCTCGTCTTCGAAGTTCAGAAAGAGGAATAGCGCCGCAAGAAATGGAACGAATACGACCGAGGTTGCTATCGTACCGATCAGCCCTTCCCGAGACCGAAGAGCGGGTACGAATAGACCCCCGATGCCGCAGAAGACCGCTCCCGCAATCGGAAGCAGTAAAATCAATCCAACGAGAAAATCAGGATCCATCAAATAGCCTATCGATCAGAAAGGGTGAAAGCAATAAGTGCGTTACAACACGCAGCTAGTATTTGAACAGGTTGATCCGGGTGACGTCCACGGTTTGTCTTCCCCGGAAGATCGCGATGACTATCGCCAGGCCCACCGCAGCCTCGGCAGCAGCCACGGCCATAACAAAGATGGCGAGTATCTGTCCGGAAGGGTCTCCCAACGCCTGGCTGAACGCTACGAGAGTGAGGTTAACGCTGTTGAGCATAAGCTCGACGGACATCATAATGACGATGACGTTTCGTCGAAAAAGAACCCCCAATACACCGATCACAAAAAGAACCGCGCTGAGGGTCAGATACCAGTTGAGAGTGATTTCCATCAGAATCGGGAGATCGTTGACCGGTGGACGTCGATTTGGTTATACGGGTTTTCGCTTCGCAATGACGACAGCGCCGATGGTGGCAGCCAGAAGAAGGATCCCGATGATTTCCAGCGGAAGCGCATACTGTGTAAACAACACCTCAGCAAGGCGGGAGGCCGACCCGTTTTCGACGGCGGCTGCGGTCGATGAGGCCTCGGGCAGCACGTCCAGACTGGCGGCTACCGAAAATGTCAGGAAAGCCAGCACGCCCATCCCGAGAGAAAAGGCGATTACCTTTTTCCATTCGATCCGCCTGATATCCGGAAGAGCGTCCAGGTTCAGGAGCAAAATCACGAACAGAAACAGAACCATTATCGCACCGGCATATATCAGAACCTGCACTACGGCAATGAACTGGGCGCTCAGCGTCAGGTATAGTCCCGCAATGCAGAAGAGGTTCAAGATGAGCCAGAGTGCGCTGGTGACCGGACTTTTTGATATAAGTATTCCGAGGGCAGCGGCGATTGCCGCAATCGCGAGCACGAAGAACAAAATCTGAGAAGCCATGCAGCTAGGGCCTGTTAAGGCTATCTAAAACCGCGGAGCCGGCGGCTATTTTTTTGTCCGCCAACGCAGAGGACACGCAGTGTAACAACGTTACATAGGCGTCTGATAACGCCGCTTGGTAAAAAATAGACCCGGACCCCT
>JACZYK010000122.1 GCA_022571135.1 Bacteroidota bacterium | reverse complement strand
TGGATCGAGTTGCAACAAATTCTCGCGTCGCACCCGGCGACGATCATGATCTGGGCCTCCTCCGAAATTGGGTGATGGTTGATCCTGGCGGACTCGGATCCGAAGAGGCGATTCAGTTCGTTCTGAGGCGGATCGAGAAGAAGCGCACCGGCCTCAGGGATCATGCCAGGCCTCTCGGTGAAAAGATCTACGCCGAGAAGCCGACACAGCTGGGACGGCGGTTCGAATCCTATTGGGAATCCAAGGAGAATGTCGTCTGTAACTCGTGATTTTGTAGCGTCGAAAGCCAGTTTCAACTTGGACATCTGTCGCCTTTCGGATCGAAATCGGTTGGTCCTTGCTCGAGGCGCCGGTCTACCGAAAATCGGCAAAAAAAACTGTGCACCTGTAACGATGACACCTCACCTCGCGTAAAGAGGCCGTTCGATTTTACTTCGATCGATCTGTAATGCGGAATCGGTCCAATCTTAGAGGCGCAAAATGAAATTATTTCGTCTTCGAATCACCCTGCTTTTCTTCTCGATCCTGGTTCTCGGAGCCGAACAGGGGCAGGATGCGCGTGCACAGGAAGCCACGCCCCTCGAGTATACCGTCGATCTGAACGATCGGACGGGAGACACTTTCAAGGTTACGCTATCGGTCAACGACCTAGGCCCGGAGAACGCAGTCTACCAGTTCGCCTCAACGGCGCCGGGGACGTACCAGAGAATGGACGTAGGGCGTTTTGTCCGCTCGTTCGAGGCGGTCGATGCGCAGGGTGACGTGATTTTGTCGGAGAATATTTCGACCAATCAGTGGCGGATTTCCGATCCGGAGAGCGTTTCGGTCATCCGGTACACGGTGGCGGAGACGTGGGATACACCCGTAGATGAGAATCCGATCTTCATGATGGCCGGCACCTCGATCGAGGACGATCATGTACTGATCAACGGCCAGGCCGTTTTTGGCTATCCAACGGGTATGCAGGCGCGCCCCCTCCGAATTCAACTCCTTCACCCGGCTGGCTGGATGGTCGGCACGGCGCTCGATTCAGACGAAACCGGCACTCTGCTGGCCGACGACTACGACCACGTGGTCGACTCTCCGATCCTGATGGGTCGGTTGTCCAAAGCCTCGCTGGACATTCGCGGAAGCGAGATCGAGGTCTACACCTACTCGAAAACGGACAAAGTGCACTCCGACCAGATTCTGGAGGCCATCACGGACATCCTCGACGCCGCAGGAGACTTTCTCATCGAACTTCCGGTCAAGCGCTACACGTTTCTTTTCCATTTTGAAGACGTGACGATGGGAGCATGGGAGCATTCTTACAGTTCCGAGTATGTATACGCAGAGGACGCTTTTGAGATGGCTATCGCCGAGAGCATCCCAAGCGTCGTCGCCCACGAGTTCTTCCATGTCGTAACGCCTCTCAACATCCACAGCGAGATCGTCGAGTATTTCAACTTCGTCGAGCCGGTAGCATCGGAGCATATCTGGCTGTACGAAGGCACCACGGAGTGGGCCTCGGATATCATGCAGCTGCGGGCCGGCCTGATCGACCTGGATAATTACCTGGGCAGACTGTCGGAAAAATTGAATGCCGACGACCGGTACGACAAGGAGTACAGCCTGAGCGACCTGGGCCTGAATTCGTATTCGACCAAGGGCCAGCAGCAGTGGGGCAATATCTATCAGCGGGGTGCGCTCGTGTCGGGCCTCCTGGATCTAAAGATTCTCGAACTTTCTGGCGGAGCGCGGGGACTGCGCGAGGTAATACTCGACCTGGCCGCCCGCTACGGCCCCGACACGTCGTTTGTCGAAAGCACGTTCTTCGAAGAATTTGCAGAAATGACGTATCCGGAAGTTCTGAGGATCCTTGAACGGCACGTCCGGGGCACCGACGTGTTGCCAATGGCGGAGTACTACCAAAAGATCGGGATCGAATATGTGCCTGAATTCAGTACCGGCGAGCAGATCGCTTCGTTCGGTATGCAGGTCGGGTTGGATGGCACGAATCTCGTACTCGTAGGAGTAGGAGAGATCGCCGAAGGCTGCGGTTTGGCCCTCGGAGATGCCCTCGTTGGATTCGACGGGATGGAGGTTACCCTTCAAACGGCTCAGCACGTATTAGCCGCATTTCATTCGATTGCCGCCGACGAGGATTTCACGATCAAGATCCGTAGGGGAGAAAAGGAGCACGAGTTTACGTGCGCCAAGAGAATGGTTGACAGGATCGACAAACATGTTTTCCGTGTTGATTCGGAAGCGACGCCCGAACAGGTCGCCCTCAGAACCGCCTGGATGAAAAACCTTCAGCAGGTGGATGTGATTCCTGCCGTCAACGAATAGTCAGTTTCGGCGCGTACATTTGTCCCCAAAGGGGCATGCATGCTCAAAATCGTCTATAGCGCCGACTACCTGAAGTACGATTTCGGTCCGGGGCATCCATTCACACCCGATCGGTGGGAGGCTGTCGTCGAGCTGCTCGAACAGATGGACCTGGCGGCGGATTGGATCAAGCCCGATCCTGCCACCGAATCCGACGTGTTGGCGATACACGAGCGAGCGTTCGTCGAGGCCATCAAGGCCGCTTCCGTCGGGCGAGCCGTTCCATATCCTCTCTATTTCGGCCTGGAGACTGGAGACGTACCCGTATTTCCCGGCATGCATGAGGCCACCTGCGCCCTGTGCGGAGGATCTCAACTTGCAGGTCGGTTGGTCGCAGAGGGCGTTTCGAAACGCGTACTGCAGCTTGGCGGAGGGCTCCATCATGCCATGCCCGGCCGGGCCTCCGGATTCTGTGTATACAATGATCCGGCATTTACAATCGAGGCGCTCCGGGCACGCGGTCTGCGCGTTGCATATGTGGATATCGACGTACACCACGGGGACGGCGTCCAGGCCATCTACTATAACGATCCGGATGTGCTGACGCTTAGTCTGCACGAGTCCGGGCGCTTTCTCTTTCCGGGGACGGGGGAGATCAATGAGTTGGGGAACGGGAGAGCCATAGGTACGAGCGTCAATGTGCCCCTGAGTCCCGGAACGCAGGATGCCAGTTACCTGGAATCTTTCGAGGAGGTCGTTCCCCGGGTACTCAGGCATTTCGATCCGGATGTACTCGTCATTCAGTCCGGAGCTGATGCGCACTACCTGGATCCGCTCGCGCATCTGTCGCTGACCACGCATGCCTACGAAACTCTCTTTCGCCGACTCATCGTGCTCTCGGAGGAAATAACCGAAGGGCGGATGGTGGTCGCGCTCGGCGGCGGATATGCTTTCGACTCCACGACGCGCGTCTGGGCACTTCTCGCCCATTGTCTGGCAGATGCTGAACTGCCGGAGCGTCTGCCCGCGGAATGGATGGATCGGTGGGGATTCAGACGCGAGTCGATCAGGCCGGATCTGCACGACAGACGACGATCGGTATCCTCCGAAGGAAGGGACTCATCGGTCGTTCAGGCCAATCAGCAGACAGTAGGGTCGCTCCTGGAAGCGCTCGAAGAGCTGGAATAAATAATTGCTCCCGCGACGGCGCCGAATACCACGAACGACGCTAATACCCTGAGGCGCTTCCGCGTGCCGGCGTTGTCGACCAGTTAGTCCTATAAGCGCAGGTTTTCGGACTGGATTGAGGCCCTAACGCTCGGGAGGCGCTTCGTTCCAGATATTGAGGACCAGTTTCCACGATACGTCGTCCGCTTTCCTCCATAGATGAAGATCTCTGTTGCGCTCGACGAAGCGTTCACCATTTTCACCGTCTCTGACGACCCGGACAATTGCCATCGAATAGCCGAGCGTCGCATCCTGGGATATCTCAACGAATCTGGTCTCGAATCCGACATCGAATCCCGGTGTCTCGTTGATTCCGATGACGAATTCGTCCAGGGCGTCGCGGCCGGTAAGGTCGGCTCGCCCCGGCCTGAGTACGAGAGCGTCGTCTGCATACAGCTGCGCGGCGATGAACGGTCGTGCTCCACCGCCTCAGCCGTCGATCTCTGATCTCCGCACGGCGGGTCGGTTTAATCGCAGGCATTGACGGACTGCGACGCAGTGTCTAATCTTTCACAGTCCGGTCGAGGCGAATGCGGAATCGTCTCGCGTAGATCTATAGTCTCACCCATTTCAAAGGAACCCGTCAGGAGGCCTGAATGAGCGTTGCTGAATCATCTCCCACGAATCCCCCGAAAACCAGTTCGCGACTGGTATCACTGGACGCCCTACGCGGCTTCGACATGTTCTGGATCGTCGGTGGAGAAGGCATTATTCATGCCCTGGCCGAATTGAC
The DNA here is from genome assembly GCA_022571135.1 of Bacteroidota bacterium. GTDB lineage: Bacteria > Bacteroidota > Rhodothermia > Rhodothermales > UBA10348 > JACZYK01. The sequence continues at coordinate 3,330 of JACZYK010000122.1, read as the reverse complement.
CGGGTGGTCGCTGGTGCTGTGGGCGTCATACCAGTTGGAGCACGTGGCGTGGAACGGGTTCGTCTTCTATGACATGATCTTTCCGCTTTTCCTATTTGTTGCAGGCGTGGCAATGCCGTTCTCGTTGACCCGGCGACTGGAACGAGGCGACGACAGACGGAAAATGACGATTCATGTCATTCGGCGCGGTTTGATACTCGTCCTGCTCGGAATTATTTACAACAATGGCCTGTTCCGGGTCCCTCTCGAGGATATGCGTTACCCGAGCGTGCTCGGACGGATCGGTTTGGCGTATATGTTCTGCGGGTTGATCGTTCTGAACACGGAGCTTCGCGCTCGAGTAATCTGGTTCTTCGGGCTGCTCCTAGGTTACTGGGCGGCCATGAAACTGATTCCGGTACCGGGCTTCGGCGCGGGCCAGCTGACGGTCGAGGGTAGCTTGGCCGCTTATATAGACCGTCTGCTCGTGCCCGGAAAGCTGTACCTGGAGGTCCACGACCCGGAGGGGCTGCTGGGCACGGTTCCGGCGATTTCGACAGCTTTGCTCGGAACGTTTGCTGGTCACTTTCTGAGACGCGACTTCCCGGGTATTTCCGGAGGCCTCAAGGCGCTGTTTTTGGCCGGGGCCGGCGTCGTTTGTCTGCTTGCAGGATGGGTCTGGGGATTTGCCTTCGCGATCAATAAAAACCTGTGGTCCAGCTCATTCGTCCTTTATGCCGGCGGATGGAGTCTGCTTTTGCTGGCCCTGTTCTATGCGGTCATCGACGTCTGGGGTAAGCGAAATTGGGCCTTCTTTTTCGTAGTAATCGGGATGAATTCGATCCTCGTTTACATGGCCGGATCGATCATCGATTTCGCTTATACCTCCGATTTCTTGCTCCTTGGCGTGATTCAAGGTCTGAGTGAGTCGGCAAAAGAGATGATTTCGTGGATCGGATATGTCCTGGTAGAGTGGGCCTTCCTGTATTTCCTATTCCGAAAAAAGATCTTTCTCAAAATCTGACACCGCCTCTCCCGGCTCGGATTAAAATGCCGGATCGATTCAACTGCGAGTTCCGATACGATCTCGATTGGACCGCGTCGGGATCCGGTGGCGACTCAGCCCGGCAAAACCGCTCGACCGATATGGTTCGTATCCGTTCCGAACCACACGGACCGGGTCGAGGCGTCATAGTACATATGGCGCACGCTGCCTCCACCACTGGGAATATCCGTGCCTCCCAGGAAGGACCCGGTCGCAGTGTCGAATCCGACGAATCGGTTGGGAGAGACGCCCGTTTCGACGAACCAGATTCGATCTTTTTCATCTACAATCATTCCGTACGGCCGAGCCGAGTCACCGCCCGGCATCGCGAATTCTGTAATGAATCCGGTATCGGGTTCGTAGCGGCCCATGTACCCACCGACATAATCGACGAACCAGACATTGTCGTCCGATGTGACTACGAGACGCCGCGGGCGGATTCGCTCGCGTTCGAGGTCGATTTCCGTCAGTTCCATCGTCACCGGATCGACCACGGCAAGTTTGTTGGTACCGAAAAGTGCAACCCACGGTCGCTCGGATGAGTCCAGCCAGATTCCGTAAGGACGGGATCGCGCAGTGGGCGCGGTCACAAGTCTGACCTCGCCGGAGGACGTATTCAAATGCCCGATCATGTTCGATCCCTGGAGGGTGAACCAGATGTTGCCGTCGGAATCGAATACCAACGTATGCGGATCGACTGCATCTTTGTCGGGCATATCATACTTCTTTATGTCTCCCGTCTCCGGATCCAGTCGGCCGATATGCGCGCGCCTGTTTCCTGCGTACCAGACAAATCCGTCATTATCGACGATCAGATTGTGCGGACTAGCTCCTTCGCCCAATTCATAGCGTGCAAATTCCCCTGATTCGGGATCCAGAACCCCCAGGTAGCCACCCGTCTGTCCGCAGAACCAGACTCGCCCATCGGGGGCGACGTAGGGGTCTCTGGGCCGGGTGCGCTCCCACGGGACCGGCCACTCCGTGACAACGACATCTGATCCCGTGCTTGCGGTCTGCCGCTCCTGCGCGCAGGCCGATGAGATCATGAGCACGATAAGCGGGGTTACGATCTTGGCGAGGTGCTTACACATTGTTTCGGTTGGCTTGTGTGATACGCACAGAACGATCGTGATCAGAGTCCGGAAAGGCAAGCCGAGACCGGGATCCTGATCCGTGTTGAACGACCGGGTGAGGCGTCGCACCTGCTGCGGCGGATCAATTCCTGTATCTTCCGCCTGTCCTCAGGGTCGCCGGCACTTCGACGAAGGGCGCGATCCGTATCGGCACACGACGAATCCCGTGTATCTATGCTTGATCTTCTGATTGTTCTCGCGTTTGTCGTTTACGCGATCTCTTCGGGTCTGCGATCGAGGCGCAAAGCGTCCAAAAATCTGCAGGAATATTTCCTGGCCGGCAAAACGATTACGGGATGGCGCGCCGGAATCAGCATGGCCGCTACGCAGTTTGCCGCGGATACGCCGTTGCTCGTCACCGGCCTGATCGCTACCGGGGGGGTATTTCTGGTCTGGCGTCTGTGGATCTACGGACTCGCTTTTCTTCTGATGGCGTTCGTATTTGCGGTCGGATGGCGCCGCGCCGGAGTTCTGACCGATGCGGAACTGACCGAAGTGCGTTACAGCGGCGCCGGTGTACTGCCGCTCCGCGTTCTCAAGGCCGTGTATTACGGCACCGTAATCAACTGCGTCGTGATGGCGATGGTGCTCGTGGCGTCCGTCCGCATCGCCGAGGTCTTCCTGCCCTGGCACGAATGGCTGTCCGCCGGTGCCTACGACTCGATCGCATCCTTCGTCTCGTTTCTGGGCCTTTCTTTTGGCGACAGCGTCTCGGGACTGACCCCGGCGATCGCAAACACGAACGCCTTCATCAGTATCGGTCTCATCCTTGCCTTTACGACGCTGTATTCGACGACCGGTGGACTGCGAAGCGTTATCGCCACGGACGTCTTGCAGTTCGGGCTTGCCATGATCGGAACGATTGTATATGCATGGATCATCGTGAGCCGGGCGGGAGGTTTTGGAGCCCTTACCGGGCAGATCGTGGATGCATACGGGGCGGAGAAAGCGGCCGAAATGCTCTCGTTTGTCCCAACGAGTCTCGGCCCGGAGGTGCTGATGCCTTTTCTCATAATCATCTCGCTGCAGTGGTTTTTCCAGATGAACAGTGACGGAACCGGTTACCTGGCACAGAGATCGATGGCGTGCACGACCGATCGCGACGCTCGCATCGCCGGCGTGATCTTCACCTGGGCTCAGATCCTCGCAAGAAGTCTGATCTGGCTGGCCATA
>JACZYK010000121.1 GCA_022571135.1 Bacteroidota bacterium | reverse complement strand
TCAGGAAAAGCAACGTCTCCACGCAACATATCGCTGCCGTGTCGCGGGATGTTCAGTGAACCGGTGTCGTTTGGGCATTTCTGTCGGATGAGCAGCGTAGCATTGGCCTCAAACGCGAGTGCCCCACCCGCTGACGTGGGCGGGGCTTTTCTGTTTTGCGGAGGGGGTGGGATTCGAACCCACGGTACTCATAGAGTACAACGGTTTTCGAGACCGCCCCGTTCGACCACTCCGGCACCCCTCCTGCAATGTCCGGACAAACCAGAATTGCGACCGTTTCCGGCAACGTCCAGGTCTAAATCGGATGGGGCTGTGCAACGTGTGCTGCCGCGACCAGTTCCTCGAGGCGTCCCGGATCAACGGAGCTTTCGAGTGCTGTACCGACTACGATGAAAGATGCCCCCGCATCGACCCTCGAACGCACTTCTTCAGGCGCCGTCAAGCCTCCCCCGACGATGAGGGGCAGACTGCTCGCCGAGACTATCGCGGCGATCATTTCTTCCGTCACCGGATGTTCCGCGCCCGAACCCGCGTCTGTGTAGAGAAGCTTCATTCCCATCATTTCCGCGGCAAGTCCGGTCGCGGCAGCTAGCCTGGGTTTGGTGCGGGGAAGCGGCAGCGAGTGGTTCATGTACTGGGCGCTCGTAAGCCTACCCGATTCCACGAGCATGTATCCCGTGGCGATGGTTTCCAGTCCAAATCGCCTGATCATCGGAGCCGCATGTACGTGTTGTCCAAACAGCATATCGGGATTTCTGCCTGAAATAACGGAAAGGAAAAGAACGGCATCCAACCTGGGAGAAATCTGACTTACGGAACCCGGGAATCCGATGATCGGTAGCGAAGTGATCTCCTGGAGCTCCCCGACATAATGATCCACTTCAGAGGCATGCATCAGACTACCGCCCACGAAAAGAGCGTCTATCCCCGCGGTTTCGAAAATCGGAATCCTCGTGCGCAGTCGATCGATGGAAAGTTTGTCCGGATCGACCAACACGATGAATCCAGCGCCTCGTTCGTTTCGAACGCTGAGAAGGGAATCGTAAACGGCTGTTTTCACGACAATATCTCTCCGATGATTTTGGTGGAGGATGAGAGAACTTCGGCCAACTTATCCGGCATCCTCCCTCCTGCCGTCGCGAGCGTGGCGCGACCTCCTCCTCCCCCGCCGAGCTGTTCTGCCAGGATCCCGACCAGTTTACCGGCCTGCAGTTCGCTCCGCCCGAGGAGATCATCCGAGACCGTACAGACGAGGTAGACTTTTCCGGTCTCCGAGTCGGCCGATCCGAGAATGCCCACCGCGTTATCTCCCAAACGGTCGCGAAGTTTCTCTCCGAGTGCTCTCAACTCGTTCATACCCACTCCGGCAACCTCTCCTGTAACCAGGCGTGCTCCTCCAACGGTCTCCGCTGACGCGACGAAGCCCTCTAAAGCGCCCTCCAGACGCCGCATCCGAGCCTGATCCAGTTCTTTTTCAAGACGCCTGTTGGCTGAAAGAAGGTCGGATACCTCTTCATCCGTCGGACGCTGCAGCGACTTGAACAAACCTCGAACGCGTCTGAGCTCGTCGAGCTCGGTGTGGAGATACCGGATCGCATCCGCCCCGGCGACGGCCTCAACTCTCCTGATTCCTGAAGCAACCGATCCCTCCGACAGGAACTTGAAAAGACCGATTTCACCGGTCGCATCTACATGGATGCCGCCACACAACTCGATCGAATATTCTGGGTCGAACGTGATCACACGCACCGTGTCGCCGTACTTCTCGCCAAACAGGGCTCTGGCGCCTCTGGAAAGAGCCTCGTCAATCGATACGTCGCGTTCCTCCTGTCTTTCGATATTTCTCTGAATGGCCCCGTTCACACGATCCTCGATCGTCTTAAGCACATCCGGCGTCACGCGCTCGAAATGGCTGAAATCGAATCTCAGATGATCCGGCGCGACCAGCGATCCTTTCTGAGCGACGTGGGACCCCAGAACTTCCCTGAGAGCTGCGTGGAGCAGATGCGTCACAGAGTGGTGTTTCACGATTCGCTCTCGTCTCTCGACATCAACCACTGCGTGCACGGGAGCATCCAGTTGATCCGGTAACCTGTCGACGAAATGAACGATTTGATCGCCGTTCTTTCTAGTATCCAGAACCTCGATCCGCGAATCTCCGACCGTCAGGAAGCCCGTGTCACCAAGCTGACCACCACTTTCGGCGTAAAACGGTGTTCGATCAAGAACGACTTCGTACGACGGAGGCTTCGTGTCTCTTTCGAAAGTCCGCACACTTCTGATCGCCGCGCCGGTATCCGCGGTAGACTCGTATCCAGTGAAACGGGAGTCTTCTCCATCAGATATAACTTTCCATTCGGCCGCCGAGCTCTGATCAATACGGAAAGTAGCCGCGGCCCTCGCTCTCGTTTTCTGTTCATCCATGAGCGTTGAGAAACGTTGCATATCGACCGAGAGCCCTTCTTCCCTCGCCATCAACTGTGTCAGGTCGACGGGGAAACCGTACGTGTCATGCAGGAGAAAAGCGATCTCGCCAGGAATACTGCCTCTGCCGGCTACCCCCGCGAACAGGTCGGCAACGACATCCCGGTCCCTTTCGAAGGGGTAAGCCTTTACGAGAAGATCGAGGGCTGAACGATCCTTGTGGAGTGCCCGGACGGCGGAATCACTCGCGTCTGAATCGGAAATCTGACGGATATGGGGAGCAAGACGGGAGAAATATTGAAGTCCGGTACCGAGTGTTTCCAGAAAACTTTCTTCCTCCGCCCGAACGACGCGCTCGATATACTCAAGCGATCGGTCGAGTTCCGGAAACGTTTCTCCCATGATCTCTCTGACCGTATCGATCAATCTGTAAAGGAACGGCTCCTTAAGACCGAGAGTCTGGTAGCCGTAACGGACAGCACGCCGGAGAATGCGCCTGATCACATAGCCTCTACCAGCGTTGCCGGGCATCACTCCGTCGGCGACGGCAAAAGCAACGGCACGTACGTGATCTGCAATGACCCGCATTGCGATCAGTCGCTTTTCTGCTTCTTCGCCGCCCCCGGGATTCTGATAGTCCGTAAGATCCTCAAGGGGTGAAAGGCCGGCGACGCGATTCAGAATCGGCAAGAACAGATCCGTGTCGTAATTGCTCGTTTTTTTCTGCAGGATGGCAAGTACGCGCTCAAAGCCCATCCCTGTATCCACATGCTTGGACGCGAGGGGCTGAAGGCTTCCGTCCGGCATGGCGTTGTACTGAATGAAGACCAGGTTCCAGATCTCCATCACCCTCGGATCGTCCGCGTTGACCAGTAATTTACCCGGTACCTCCGCTCGTTCCTCATCCGGTCTGAGATCGATGTGAATTTCGGAACACGGCCCGCACGGACCGGTGTCTCCCATCATCCAGAAGTTGTCCTTGGAACCGAAGAAGAGTATATGGTCAGGATCGATGCCCGAGTCGGAGCGCCAGCACTCCGCCGCTTCTTCATCCGCCTCCAATCCGAGCTCTTGGTCTCCCTCATGGACCGTAGCGTACAACCGATCTGGATCGAATCCCCACCTGTCGACGAGTAGCTCCCAGGCCCAGGCAACCGCTTCCTTCTTGAAATAGTCTCCAAAGCTCCAGTTGCCGAACATCTCGAAAAAAGTGTGATGGTAGGTATCGTATCCCACCTCCTCGAGATCATTATGCTTTCCCGATACGCGAAGGCATTTCTGCGTATCCACGGCCCGCAGATACGGCCTTTCTCCTTCACCGAGAAAAACATCCTTGAACTGGTTCATCCCTGCGTTCGTGAACAGGAGCGTAGGATCGTTCTCCGGTACAAGGGAATCGCTGGGTACAAGTCTATGTCCTTTCTCCTCGAAGAATGAGAAGAACTCTTTCCTAATCTGACTCGCGGACTTCAATGTGAGTAATCGAATTGTATCGGCAACTACTAAAAAAGCCCCTTCGAAGGGGCAATACGGGCCGCTGAATATACAAAGACCCGTCGATAGCTACCCCCTGAATACCTGCTTTGTAACCTCATCGGGGATGTCACGTACCGAAAATCGGTTGACGCATCTTTCGCTACGAATTAGTCGGACATTGAAAGGACCCGGCGCATCCACCGGATAGAAAAGTTAAAAAACCATGCGTACCAAAATTATCGCCGTGATGCTTGCCATTCTGATGGCACTCGGAGGACTCAATCTGTTCCAGAGTATCAGGGACCGTCTCTTTCCGCGCGCAGCTGGGCAGACGAGTGAAGTCGTCAACGACTCCGGCGGTCGGGCAAAAGTCAAGATTAAGAACAAAGGCGACATCGTTATCGACCAATGGTTCGATGTCCGCGAAGGCCAGACGCTCGTAATCGATGTTACGCATTCAGACGTAACGATCGAAACGGAAACGGTCGATGAGGCGCACGTCGTGATCTCTGTGTCAGGCAGAAATATGAGCCGCGCCCTCGAAGTATTCGAGACGATGAACTTCCAGGTGGAGATGGTCGGAGATGAAATTCGTATCGCATCGGAGGCGCCCAGACGAAGCGTGTGGAGCGGTAATTATTCGATGGACATCGACATAAATGTGACCATTCCGCGCCGCTTCAATGCCCGTATGAAGACTACCCATGGGGATGTGGAACTCGACGATCTCGAAGGGCGCGTGGAGCTTAGGACCACTCACGGAGACGTGAGCGTGAAGAATATTTCCGGACCTGAAGTCGCCCTCGTTTCTACTCACGGAAGCATCGAAGCAAAGATGCTCTTGAGCGACGTCGTCGTGCTGCACACGTCCCATGCAGACATTCGTGTTGACGAAGTAAACAGTCGCCATTTTACGGCCACGACAACACACAGCGATGTCGAAATAAGAGATGTTCGCGGCAACGCGAAAATCACGACGTCACATGGAGACATTGTGATCGCCCTTGCCGAGTCCGTCAGTGCCAGCTTGCAGACAAGCCACGGTGATGTTACGATCTATGCACCTTTGAACTTCGCCATGGACCTTGACCTGAAGGGTGCTCGCGTTAAGGTCGCCAGTAGTTTTAAGTTTGTCGGAAAGGTCGATAAAGACGAAGTACTCGGAGGCGTCAACGGCGGCGGCGCCAAGATCCGGGCGCGCACGACGCATGGCACCGTGTCCGTCCAGAATATATAATATTGACCTGAAACCGCCCTCAGAAGAAAATGGCGTTCATCAAAAGCCGCTGGGATCCGAACCAGAACGCCCTGAAACTGAGTCGGTCCATGAAGACGACGACTCCCCGCTCGACGACGACACCCGCGCTACCCGGCAGGTCCTTCATCTTCTCATCGGAGATGTATCCGCTGAGTATTCCCCTTTCGGAATACGTGCCTATTCTGGATGACGCCGTCTCGGGAGCCACATAGAATGTACTTCCAGTGTGGAAAACAGGCAGATGTTCCGGCAATCCGTTCCCGAGCGGGTGGGTTGTATCGATCGTCAAATCGAAAATAGATCCCCCGATCTGCTGCGCTCCCCGAGCTTTTTTCATCTCGTTGAACGGTAAATCCGTCAAAAGGGAATCCATCTCGAATGGCTTCGCTTCAAGGTCGACGAGGTCCTGCTCAATAGCCCACCGAACACCGCTGGAGAGCACAATCAGGCGACCACCGCTGCCAACCCATTCCTTCAGTTTTTCCGACGCCGATTCATCCAGTCCACCTCCAGGAAGTAGGATTACAGAATACCGATCCAGATTCGTGCGTCCGAACGTCCTCGTATCCAAAAGCGAGACAGGTAGCTCGAAACGCTCCGAGATCAGATGCCAGGCCTCTCCAGCCTCTCCCGATTTCATGCCACTGCCGGTCAACAGACCGATTGTCGGAAGCGACAATGCGCTTGTGCTTGCGCCCCCGAGGTCCGGGCCATCCGGTGTAAGACCGGTGGAGGCGGCAAAAAATCGTACATGGTCCTTCTCGGCCGCCTCTCGGACAATATCGTGCACCACCGCCGGATCGAAATCGGAGGAAGGGGTTGCCCGTCCGACCAACGGAATTACGATCGTGCCGCTGTTGAACCGTGTCAACTGACCATCGACCCGTACTGAAAAAGATTCCCGGGTGATTCTCGGGGTGATTCCTGCATCCAAAATTCGATAAAGAGCCCTTGGCGCGTAATAGCGATCCCAGGGCATGAGATAGGCGTAGCTTGCCTGACCGCCGACGATCTCTCCCCCATCGGGCTCGACAGCCCGGAAGGGAGCTCCTACGATCGCACGGTATTCCGATCGATATTCTCCATAGTCAACGTCGAAGGCCAGTGGAAGAGTCCACGTTGAGACGTCATAGAATAGGGAGTCCTGATACAAAAGCGTCTTCTCCATTACGGCCTTTATAAACCGCATCTGCGGTTGTGCCATCGGAATTACATAGGCCTCACCGGCTTTGAATAAGTTTCCTCCGATTTCCACGTCTTCCGAGAGATCATACATCTCTACGCGATGACGCCCGAGAAGAATGGCCAGATACTGCGCGCGGGTTCTGCCCCTATCGAGTCCGACCACGTAGGCCTTGATAGGATGACTCCGGGCAAGATCTGCCGCTTCAGCATAGAAATCCCGCTGATGCCTGAGGAGTCGTTCTCTGAGCGAAACGCCGGCCTCCAGCGTCGTGAGAGAGGCGACGAACTGGTTTCTCACGGTAAACGCATAGTGCAGCGTTCCATCCGTGACCTCGGTCTTCAGAGCGCGCGAAGACGCCTGCTCAAAAAGGATTCCAATGGCTCCGTTTATGTCGGGGTAAGACGATCCTTTGCCGTAATAGAAATCATCAAAAGATTCCTTGGAATAGTACTGCGACCCAATTCTGTCCAGTCCTCTGGCATGAAACTCGGCCATCGCGGCCGTCAACTCATACGTTCTTTCGGGCGTGTTCGGATTGTTTCTGGACGGAATTCCGGGTTGGAAAAAAAACGTGGAACCGGCGCCCATCTCGTGGTGATCCGTAAGAATCTGCGGACGCCAGCTGTGAAACAGTTCGAGTCTGCCCTGCGATTCCGGGTGCTGTGCCGGCAACCAGTCCCGGTTGAGATCAAACCAGTAGTGATTGGTCCTTCCGCCGGGCCAGGGTTCGTTATGCTCCCTGTCGGAAGAATCGCTCACGGCGACTCGCCCTCTGTTGCGATTGGCCCAGTCCGTGAAGCGATCCCGTCCGTCGGGATTGAACATCGGATCGAGAATGACCACAGCTTTCTGCAGAGCATCATCCACGGTAGGACCGCTGCCGGCCGCAAGATGATAGAGATACAGGATTGCGGCCTCCGTTCCGCTTGCTTCATTTCCGTGAATGCTGTAACCCTGATAGAGCACGACAGGCATGGACGAAAGCTCTTCGTCCGTAACATCCCCAGGGGAATCCGACAGTCGTAGGTTGGCGCGGCGGATATCATCAAGACGGCCATGATTTTTCGGGGAGGTCACTATCGCGTGTATGAGAGCCCGCCCTTCATACGAACGTCCGTGCTCCTCGAAGAGTACGCGATCGCTGACTTCGGCTACTGCCCTGAAATACGCTTCCACCTGATACGGGAGCGTATGCCGCGTTCCGATCTGATGCCCGATTACGCTTTCGGGAGTGGGAATAGAAGAGTCGTAAGAGGTAATGCCCGGCGCCGTCATC